>JBOGJN010000081.1:0-2924 GCA_050745445.1 Thermoanaerobaculia bacterium | reverse complement strand
GGATGAAGAGCTTGGCGATGGCATAGGCATACAGGCAGCTTCCGAAGAGGAAGAAAGCGAGCGGCAGTGTCCGCTCCCCTCGCGTGAAACGAATCAGAAGGAGAAGGCCGATGGCAAAGAGGAGCGGAAAGGAGATGACTTCAAACGCGATGCGGCTGAAGTGAATGTGCCAGGGGCAGATCGCCAGGAGCGCGGCGGCGGCCAGGCCGGCCTTGTTCCCGTAGAGAGCGCGGCCGAGCAGGAAGAGTGCCAGCACGGTCGCGATTCCAAACGCGGCCGAGGTCAGTCGCAGGCTGAATTCGTCCAGGCCGAGGAGGCCGATCGGAAGCATCGCCGCATAGAGATAGACGGGGTCCTTGTAACTGTTGTCGAGCGACCAGACGAAGAGCGGGAGTTTGACGCCGTTCTCGTCCACGCCGTGATGAAGGATGGCCCAGGCGTTGTACCCGAGCGCCGCTTCGTCGCAGAAGAGTCCGGCGGGGAGATTCTGTAGGCCGATGACGCGCGCGAGGCTCGCCGTCAGAAGAATGACGAGGAGAACGATGCGGCCCGATCGAGACAATGGCGGAGCGTTGGCGCGCGTGTGCGGCGCGGAGGATTCCGGTGCGGGGCCGGGATCCGGCATGAATGGATCCTAGCAGGCTCGTCGAGCGAGACGCCCCCGAGCCGGCGGAGTCCCGAGTCTCCGGGCGATTCCAGAAGAGGGAACGGCGAACGAGGGCGTTTGAACCTCAGTCCTTCCAGGAAGGGCCTTCGAGTTCGGCGACAGCGGCGGGGGAGAGGGCCTCGTGGCTCGTCGTGTCCCGGTACGGTTTGATCATGAACCAGGGATTTGCGGCTTCGCCCGAGGCAACGACGCGAAGCTCCAGGGGTTTTCCCGGAGAGACCGACGACGCGGGGACCGTCAGGAGGAAAACACCGGAGTTGCCGGACACCATCTGTTTGGAAAGAAACGTCAACCGGTAGCCGCCCCGTTGCCATGTCTTGCGTCGGATCTCGGTGCCCGTCTCAAACGTCAGCGCGTACTGCCCGTCGATCCAGAGCTCGGGCCGCCCCGGATCCTCTGCGGCCGAAGCCGTGAAGGCGACCACGGTCGTCGCCCGGGTTGCGCATGGAGCCGTGAGCCATCGAACCTCGGGCGGGTTGTCCTGCCGGTAGGCCCACCAGGAAGGCGCCCCGCCTCGATAGTCGGGGTAGTTGCCCTCGTGCTGGAAACTGAGGATCTTTTCAAAACCTTCGATCAGTTGCAGGGTGGATGTCGTGGGAGAAGCGGGCGGCGGCGGCCCTTCGGGAAGGGCGGCCTCATACCGGATGTCCAGCATGTCCTTGTGGTCGGCCGAGACCAGCCTCGCCAGAAAGTAGCCTGCGCTGGCCGGCTTGCAGGACTTGATCACCACGGAGTTGGCCCCTTCCACAAGCTCGACGTCGTGAGACTTGGGCTCTGTGCCAAGCGTGAGTGCAACCGGCGTCAGCGACTGGCCGTTGATCCAGACCTGGGCGGTATTGTTGGATCCGGCCAGCTCGAGAACGGCCCGGCGCGGCGTGGAGACCTTCGCGACGGTCAGAAAGTAACCGCAGAGCTCGGCGGGACCTTTGGCCCCGCCCTTCTGCTTGGGCGGATAGAGGGTGTCGAGGTCCATGTGGACAAACTGTGGTCTGTACTCACGCCAGTAGGAGGGTCCTTCGGGGGTGACATACCGTCGCTTGCTGATCGCCCGGACGTCGATGAAATCGCTCTTGACGCCGGCGCCATCCGCGTTGGGAAACGGTCCGAGTGTTTGCCAGTCGGCGATGTAATTCTTGCGAGCGCGGACCTCGGCGACGACGAACTCCAACTGTCCACCGGGCGCGACGATGCGTTTCTGAACTGTGTAGTCGGTCAAGTAGTCCAGATCGGAATCACGCAGCGCGTACAGAATCGGTTTGGCAAGAGAGTAGCGGCCATACTCTCCGGGAACGAGAACGAGATAGCCGGGATCGCCGGTCTTGGTGTAGAGGCGCGGATCCACTCGATTGTAAAAGAGAGGGAAGATCTGGGGCTGATTGACGTCGGTGGCCGTCAACATCATCAACGGGTATTTGCTACGCTGCGGCTCCATGATCGCGAGCGCGTCTCGGTAGCCATACTGAAAACCCCCGTAGGTGGGCGCCGAGTACTTCGGATACTCGCGGAAATAGAGCCGGAGATAGCTCGCGGTCTGGGCGGAGGCGACCGCGGCGAGACCGGCGACAAGGGGCAGCTGAAGGGCAAGAGCAAGGCCGGGCCGGCGGGCGATCCGGGCGAGGCCGTCCAGAAGGGCTGCGACGCCGATCCCTGTCGCCAGACAGAAAGCGGCCGACCCGATAAAGCCCCGGGAGGCGCTCGGGACCTCGTTCATGAGGCTGGCGCCCACCGGATAGAAAAGCAGCCAGAGAAACAGCAGCTTGGGTTCGCGGCTGCGCTGGAAGAGCAGCACACCGAGGCCCAGGAGGAGAAACGGGGCGAAGAAGGGGTAGAGCTCTCCGTGCCCGCGGACGGCATGCCGGACGATCCCGTCCCCCTGCCGGAAAAGAAAACCAGGCGAAAAGAAAGCGACGTAGTTTCTTCCGAACTGCTTCGCCAGATCCGGGAGTGACAGCCCCGGCTGAAAGATCGAGTTCGCACGGAAATAGGCGTTGCCCCGCTGCTGATGAAGGAAGTCGAAGATCACGGCCGGGGCGACCGTGGCCAGAAGAACCACAACGGCGATCAGCCACTCGCGAATTCTTCGCCAGATGGTCGGGAAGTAGAGCAAGCCGAAGCCGATGAGGAACAGGGGGATGAAGAGCTTGGCGATGGCATAGGCATACAGGCAGCTTCCGAAGAGGAAGAAAGCGAGCGGCAGTGTCCGCTCCCCTCGCGTGAAACGAATCAGAAGGAGAAGGCCGATGGCAAAGAGGAGCGG
>JBOGJN010000080.1:0-1680 GCA_050745445.1 Thermoanaerobaculia bacterium | reverse complement strand
CGCCGCCCCAGGCGAACAGCCTGCGAAACTGGAGCTTGTGGGTGTGCGCGCGCCGGTGAAGAATGAAAGCCACGAGGCCGAGCGGCACGGAGACAACGTGCGCCAGCCAGATCACCCGATTGTTCAGTGTGGCTCCCTTGATTGTCATGAAGACGCCGGATGAGACGCAGATGACCGCCAGCGTGAAGATCGAAAGGCCGGCGTACTTGGCCCGCTTGTTCCACATGCGAATCATCTTCTTCGCGTGCGTGATCGCGAAAAGAAAGAAGGGGACCGCGATCGCGACGCCCAGGACCAGGTGGAGCAGCAGCATCGAGTAGAAGAAGCTCGTGTCGCGCGTGAACGCGAAGAGGTAGATGGCGTTGGCCGCGATCAAGCCCAGCGGGATCAAGAGGGCCCGGTAGAGGCGGCGCTGCCAGGGTCTCAGGACACCGAATGGTTTCGAGGCAGAAACCGTCGTCGTCATCCCCCGGAATTCTAGTGCCGTTCCAACTTTCTACACAAAAAGCGTTAACCGGATGTATCGGACTGGAAAGGGGAAGCGGCACCTGAACAGCCGGTTAGCCGCCCCCTGACCTCGCATTTGGAGCAATAAGTTGGAACGGCACTAGCCGCAACGCGACGAGCCGGGAAACCCAAAACGGGAATCGGCGACCAGCCGTCCCGTTTCCTTTCGATTCCGGATTCCCGGTTTGCCGCGCCTGCTTGCCGCTTTGCGTTATCTTTCGAAGGGTGCGCGCGGTCTTTGCCGACTGCCACGTCGGGCGCCGTCCCGGGGACGAAGGCCCGTTTCTGCAGGCCCTCGAGCAGACGGCCAGCCGGGGGGCGAGCGCGATCTCGCTTCTGGGCGACATCTTCCACTTCTTCATCGCGCACCGGAAGTTCGAGACGCCGGCCATCGCGCGCTTCCTCCAGAGTGTGGATCGCCTCCGCGAACAGGGCGTCACCGTGACGTACATCGAGGGTAACCGGGACTTTTTCCTGCGCCGTTCCTACGTCGAGCACCATTTCCGGCAGGTCGTGGACGAAGAAACGTTCGAGCAGGGGGGCCGGCGCTTTCTTTTGACGCACGGGGACCTTCTCAACGAACGGGACATCCCGTATCGCTTCTGGCGGACCCTCTCGAAGAACTCGATCTCGCGCGCGGCGCTCGACTTTGTCCCGAAGGAGATTGGCAACCGCTTGGTCTGGAAGGTGGAGGCACGGCTCTACCGCTCCAACTTCAAACACAAGACGCGGCTGCCCGTCGAGATGATCCGCTCCTTCGCCAAGAGACGCCTGCGTCAGGGTTTCGATGTGCTGCTGCTCGGGCACTTCCACAAGTCCTGGGCCGAAGACGTGAGCGGCGGACGTGTCGAGATCCTGCCCGCGTTCGTCGAGGAGCGGCGGTGGATGGAGATCGCCGATGACGGCGAGACGAAGCTCGTTTCGCTGGGGTCGTAAAACGTGAAAGGTAAAACGCAAAACGTGACAAGGGTTCGTTTCACATTTTACGTTTGACGTTTTACGGCCCTACCATGACCGACTTTCTGGCTCTCCCGCCGGCGCGCGAGGTGAGAGGGACGCTTCGGGCTCCGCCTTCCAAGAGCGCGACGAACCGGGCGCTCCTGCTGGCGGCTCTGTCAGAAGAGCCGGTGGAGATCGTGCGCCCTCTCTTCTGCGAGGACACGAGCGCGCTTT
>JBOGJN010000079.1:0-19297 GCA_050745445.1 Thermoanaerobaculia bacterium | reverse complement strand
GATCAGGATCCCGAAACCCTAGAGCACCCGTTCGACCGACCGCAGCGGCTGCACGAACCAGCAGAGACCCTCGTCACCTCCCTTCAGGAGGGGGACCCGCACTTGCGGGCAGTTCGCAGGACGATAGGCGACTTTACATAATATATCTTATGAGACGTTATCAGACGTTATCACACCACTCCCGGGACCCTCCTTCTACAATCACCCCGATGAGGCTCGTCTCCCGCTCGGTTCTGCACGAGATCTGGCCCCCCTTCCTGCTCGGTTTCTTCGCGTACACCTTTGTGCTCCTCGTACGCACGATCTATTTTCTGGCCGACTTTTTCGTCCGCCGCAGCGCCAGCTTCTGGGAGGTCTCCCGTCTGGTGGTTCTTTCGCTGCCCTGGATCGTGGTCCTGACTCTGCCGATGGCCTTCCTGCTCGGCGTGTTGATCGGGGTCGGACGCCTCGCCGGTGACTCGGAACTCGTCGCGCTGCGGGCTTGCGGCGTCGGGCCGGAGGGGCTCTACCGTCCGGTTCTCGGCGCGGCGGCTTGCCTGAGCGTCATGGTCTTCCTGTTCTACAACCTGGTCCTCCCCAAGGCCAACGAGGCGCTCTCTGTGTCGATGGCGCGGGTCGCGGCCACTTCCATCGTGAATGTCGTGGCTCCCCGCACGTTCCGGGAGGTTCGGCCGGGCCTCATCCTCTTTTTCGAACGGACGGCCGCGGACGGCCGCTCACTGGAGGGCGTGCTCTTAAAGCTCGGCGAAGAGGAGGAACGGGACAACCGGCTGATCGTGGCGCGCCGGGGGCAGCTGACGCTCGAGGGAGACCGGCTGTGGCTCGACCTTTTCTCCTCGACACTCCACGAGTACGACACCGCCGACCCGTCGCGGTACCGGACGAACCGCAACGACGCGCAGCGGATCCTGGTGGCCGGGGACATCGGCACTTCTGTCGCCGCACAGGTTTCGCACCAGAAGGCCCTCCGGTCCCAGTCGCTTACGGAACTGCTCGAGACGGCGCGCCGCACCCGAACCAATTTCCCCGAGAATTTTCGCCTCGCCTGGGTCGAGATCCACAAAAAGTTCTCCATTCCCTTTGCCTGTTTCGCTTTCGCCGTCATCGGCATCCCGCTCGCCGAACGCTCGCGGCGAGGAGGCCGGGGCAGCGGTTTCGCCATTTCGCTTGCCGTCATCGTCGGCTACTACGTGCTCCTCTCGACCGGCGAAACCTCGGCGCAGCAGGGAAAGCTCCCTCCCGGTGTGGCGATCTGGCTCCCGGATGGGTTGCTCGTGTTGCTGGGGCTTTCCGCCATGGCGTACACGCGACGGCAACGAGGACGCCTCCGTCTACTGGCCAGGGCCCGGAGGCTGCTGGCCAGGGTCCGCAGGGGTTCCGAGCCCCCGCCGCCCGCGTCCCGTGCGCGCCCGCGTCTGGAAGGTGCCCTGCGCTTTCCCGCGATTCTCGACCGATACGTGCTCGCTCGTTTTCTCCGGGTGCTGCTTTTGGTTTCCGGCTCCGTGCTTCTGCTCGCCGTCATCGTGGACTACACCGAGCATAGCGACAAGGTCGCTCGCAACCACCCTCCGGCCTCGGTGCTCTTCGGCTACTACCGATGTTTCCTCATTTCGAGCGGCGTGCAGATCGCCCCGTTTGCGGTCCTGCTCGCGGCCCTGATCGCGCTCGGGATTCTCTCGAAGAACAGCGAGGACACGGCCTTTCGAGCCAGCGGCGTCTCGCTCTACCGCCTGGGCGCTCCGATCCTGGTCGCGGCGGCCCTGGCGGCGGCAGCGGTCTTCGCCATCGGCGAATATGTCCTCCCCTTCGCCAAGCTGCGCGAGATGCGCTACCGCAACATCATCTACGGCCGTCCGGTGGACTACGGTGTGCGGACCCCCGCGGAACGCAACTGGTACTACGGGTCTGACGGCCGTATCTGGCACCGCGAAGAGAGCGAACCCTCTCGGGGATTGCTCGTTTTGCCCGCCGTCTTCCAGTTCGGCCCGAATTTCGAGCTCGTGCGCCGCGACGCCGCGCGGGAAGCCGCCTGGAACGGATCGGCCTGGATCTTTCGCCGGGGCTGGAGCCGCGCCTTCGGCGGCTTGACCGAGACCTCCTATGGCACATTCACCGAGGAACGGCTCCCGGGCGATCCGCCGCGCGCCTTCGCGGTCGAGCCACGCACCCCCGATCAGATGCGTTTCCGAGAGCTCGCACGTCATGTCCGGCACCTGAAATCGAGCGGATCCGCCACGGGAGAGCTCGAAACGGCCCTGCAGGCGAAGCTCTCCGGACCCGCGATGATCCCGTTGATGGCGCTGCTCGCCCTGCCCTTCGCCTTCCGGATTGGAAAGCGGGGCGCTCTGGCCGGCGTCGGTGTCGGCCTGGCCCTCGGGATGGGTCTTCTGATCGCCGCTGCCTTCTTCACGAAACTGGGCGAGGTCGGAGCCTTGCCGGCGCTCTTGGCGGCCTGGTCGCCCAATGTGCTCGCCACCACGGGGACCGTCTACCTGCTCCTGCGCACGCCCACGTGATGCCGGGGATCGGAAAACGGAAAACGGAAAACGGAAAACGAGAGATCGGAGACCCGTTTACCGTTTCCCGGCTACCGTTTCCCGCCCGGTTAGAACTCCTGGCCGCTCGAGAAGGAGACGAGCCAGCCCTTGCGCCCCTGAGGATCAGGGTTCAGCGCATAGGCGAAATCGATCCGGAGAATGTTGTTGGTCGCCGCGCGTGAGATTGAGAAGCGCAACCCCGCGCCCACATCGCTTTTCAAGTCCGAGAGCCGCAGCGGCTGCCCGGACGGGGTTGCGACTCCTGTGTCGAAAAACACGGCCAGACCCGGAGAAATGAGCTGGAGAATCTCTTTGCCCGAGAAAACCCTCTGCTCCACGTTCCAGATCACCCTCTTGTCCCCCGCGAAGGCGTGGAGGTGGTAGCCCCGCAGCCCCGTCGAGCCGTCCGCGAAGAACTGCACGTCGCCATCGAGCCGCCATCCGCGGTCAAAGACAAGCCTCGACACCAGCGTCTGCAGCGGGCGCGTGTCGAACTTTCGGACGTAGCGCAAGCCGAGCGACAGGATCTCGTTTTCGGGGCTCCCGTCCCAGCGGGTCTGATAGACAAGCCCCGCCGCGAGAAAGCTGCCAGGGCCAAGCCTCCAGCCCTGCCCCGCCTCGAACCTCGCCAGCCAGGTCGTCCGATCGAGCCCGAAGATCGAGGGGGAGATCCCCACCCGCGCCAGAAGTCGGCGGCCCACGCTGAAGTCCTCGTATCGCAAGTCCCGGTTGACGTAGTTCAGCTTGAGAAAGTCATTGCGGAGGTCCTCGTACTGAAGGAACACGGTCCGAAAGTTCCGGTCCTCCGGCAGCACCACACCTGGCTCCTCGGGAAGAACAGAAAACTGGTCCTCGAGCGCGTCGAACCCCACCGTCAACCGGCGGGCCCGTTCATCGCTCGCCGCCACCGCCCAGCCGTACTGCACCCCGACCTCCTGGTGTTTCTGGTGGAACTTGGCGGACTCCTCGCCATTGGCAAACAGACGGACGTTTTGCGTGAGATGGTGAGCCAGAAACGTCGCGGATCGCCGATCCACGAACCCGGAAAAGGGTCGGGCGACCTGTGCCCGCTGCTCCTCCCCGTCGGAGTTCTGGGAGTACAACAAGCTCCCGGCCCAGTAGGGGCCGAACAGGTATGGGTCCTGGTACTGAAGCCGGTGGTTCGTCCTCTCGGTTCCCTTGTCGTAGGCCACGGAGACTTGCCGTCCGGAGCCGACCAGGTCGCTCTCCTCCAGCTCGAAGGAGTACGTCGAGACGCCTCCCGTGCTCCCGAGCGAGAGGCTCGGCTGGAGCGTCCACGCGTCCTGCGTGACGACATTCACGTCCACGACCCCGTCGTGCGGTGGCCCGGCCGTGACCGAGGCCATGGTCAGGAACCCCAGGGCGCGCAGGTTGCGCTCCGTCTCATCGAGCCTCGCCGGGTCATACGGATCCCCCTCCTGGAAGAGAAGGAACTTGCGGATCACGGCCTCCCGCGTCTCGATGTGGATCGCGTTGGCCGCCCGGTAGAACCAGCCTCGAGTCGCTTCCTCCGGACTGAAGACGTCCACGACCTGGATGTTGATGTTCCCGATCCGCAGCGGCTCTTGCCCGCGCGCGAGGCCCGGAAGGAGCAGCACGGCGGCGAGCCAGGCGGCCCCCTGCCTCGCACCGACTCTCATCCGGGAGCTCTGGCCCCGTCCGGAAAGAAAGCCCGGCGGGGGCTACGTCCCCTCTTCCCAGGAGGTCATGTAGCGCAGCTGCTCCGGGGTCGGGGCGTCGATCGCGATGCCCATCGCGGCGAGCTTCAAACGAGCGATCTCGCGGTCGATCTCTTCGGGAACCGCGTGGACTCTTCGCTCGAGCGTGGAGTAGTGTTTGAGCACGAACTCGGCCGCCAGCGCCTGGTTCGCAAACGACATGTCCATCACCGAGGCCGGATGCCCTTCAGCCGCCGAAAGGTTCACGAGACGCCCGTCGGCGAGCAGATGGATCCGTCGCCCGTCGGCCAGCGTAAATTCCTCGACGAACTCCCGGATGACCCGCCGGCGTTTCGCGAGAGCCTCGAGTGCCGGTATGTCGATCTCGACGTTGAAGTGGCCCGAATTGCAAACGACCGCCCCGTCCTTCATCGCGCGGAAGTGCGCGTCTCGAAGTACGCCCTTGTTCCCTGTCACGGTGATGAAGATATCCCCGATCCGGGCGGCCTCGGCCATCGTCAAGACCCGGTAGCCGTCGAGCGCCGCTTCGATTGCCTTTGTGGGATCGATCTCGGTGACGACGACCTGAGCGCCCAGCCCCCGCGCACGCATCGCGACTCCCCGGCCACACCAGCCGTAGCCGGCCACCACGACGTTCAATCCCGCAATCAGCAGGTTCGTCGCCCGCAGGATCCCGTCGAGCGTGGATTGCCCCGTGCCGTAACGGTTGTCGAAGAGATGCTTGGAGCGCGCTTCGTTGACCGCCATGACCGGAAACTTCAGAACACCCGACTTCTCCATGGCGCGCAGCCGGATGACTCCCGTGGTCGTCTCTTCGGTCCCTCCAAAAACGCCGTCCGTCAAGTTCCGTCGTTGTTCAGGCGAAAGCGAGCGCGCCCAGTCGCGGATGACCGGATCGACGTTCGCCTCTTTTCCGATCGAAAGAAAGACAAGCGAAGACACCAGATCCGCGCCATCATCCATCGTGATGTTGGGCCGGTGGGCCAGCCCGGCGCGGATGTGTTGGTAATAGGTGGTGTGGTCCTCCCCCTTGATGGCGAAGACGCCGATCCCGGAGTCCGCCACGAGCGAGGCCGCCACATCATCCTGCGTCGAAAGCGGATTGGAGGCGCACAGCACAACGTCCGCGCCGCCGGCAGCAAGCGTGCGCGCCAGATGAGCGGTTTCGGATGTGACGTGCAGACACGCGGAAAGGCGTATTCCGGCAAACGGTTTTTCTTTCCCAAACCGCTCGCGGATCTGGCGCAGCACCGGCATGCTCGTCTCGGCCCATTCGATCCGGCGGCGGCCGCGCTCCGCCAGAGAAAGATCTCGAACGTCGTGCCGATTGGCCGTCGGTGGCGCCGCGTTCACCGGCCTGCCGGAAGGGCCACGGCTGGCTCCACGCCCGCCGCCCGCGCGAGGTCCCCGGCCACATCGACCCTCTCCCAGGTGAAGTCCGGCAAGGGGCGCCCGAAGTGCCCGAAGGCCGCGGTCTGCTTGTAGATCGGACGCCGCAGATCGAGCTTTTCGATGATCCCCCGCGGCGTCAAGGGGAAGTGCTCCCGCACGAGCGCCACGATCCTTTGCGCCGGCAGTTTGCCCGTGCCGTAAGTCTCCACATGCACAGACACCGGGTCCGACACGCCGATCGCGTAAGCCAGCTGGATTAAGGCGCGGGTCGCGATGCCCGCCGCGACCAGGTTCTTGGCGACGTACCGGGCCATGTAGGCCGCCGAGCGGTCCACCTTGGTGGGATCTTTGCCCGAGAAGGCGCCGCCGCCGTGCGGAGCGCTGCCTCCGTAAGTGTCGACGATGATCTTGCGCCCGGTCATCCCCGTGTCTCCCTGCGGGCCTCCGATCACGAAGCGGCCGGTCGGGTTCACGTGAAACTTCGTCGTGGCGGTCAAGAGATCCTTCGGGACGACGGGTTTGATGATCTCTTCGATGATCGCTTCCCTGAGCTCCGCATGCTTCATCGCCTCGGCGTGCTGGGTCGAGACGACCACGGTCTCGACGCCGACCGCGCGCGCCCCCTCGTATTCCACGGTGACCTGCGACTTGCCGTCGGGCCGCAGAAACTCCATCTCCCCTTTGCGGCGCGCCTCCGAGAGGCGCTGAACGAGGCGATGCGCGAGAGTCAGCGGCAACGGCATCAGTTCTTCGGTCTCCCGGACGGCGTAGCCGAACATCATGCCTTGATCGCCCGCGCCCCCGGTGTCCACGCCCTGAGCGATGTCTGGCGACTGGGGATCGATCGAGGAGATGACCGCGCACGTCTCGTAGTCGAATCCGAACTTCGCCCGTGTGTAGCCGATCTCCTTGATCGTGTGGCGCACCACCGACGGGAGGTCCACGTAGGTCTTTGTCGAGATCTCCCCCGCGATGAAGGCGAGCCCCGTCGTCACGAGTGTCTCGCAGGCCACGCGTCCCATCGGGTCGTCCCGGAGCACCGCATCCAGGATCGCGTCCGAGATCTGATCGGCGATCTTGTCCGGGTGCCCCTCGGTCACGGACTCCGAGGTGAAAAAGTGACGTCCGTTTTGAAGCATTTGTGCCACTCCTTCGAGGCGGACGAGGCGGGCGTTCCGAGGCAGGAGACGCTAGCATTTTCCGACTCGCCGGTCAAAACGTGTGCGGCGACCATTGTCAACCCGAGCTCGGCGGCCAGCCGAAGAAATCGAACACGTTGCGACCGTAGCCCTCCCGTCGCAGGAGCCTCAAACCGCGCGGCTCCCCGGGCGACGCTGCCGAGTCCCGCTGCAGCACGAAGAGCCCACTTGCGGCGAGGACCGCCGGTACGCCAGAGGAGAAGTCCGCTGGCTCGCCGTAGGGGGGATCGGCGAACACGATGTCGAAGAGGACCCCTTCTTTCGCGAGGGAAGCCAGGGATGCCCGGGCATCGGCCCGAAGAATCCGGATCTCTCCCGAGGGCGACTCCAGCCGCACGACGTTTCGCTCCAGCGCTCCAATGTCCCGCTCGACCAGGACGGCTCCTTTGGCGCCCCGTGAGACCGCCTCCAGACCCACGGCGCCACTGCCAGCGTACAGATCGAGCCACCGGGCTTTCGAGATGCGCTTCTGCAGGATGTCGAACAGGGCCTCCCGGGCCCGCGAAGAGGTGGGCCTCGCTCCCGCGGGAACCTCGAGTCTCCTGCCCTTCCATCGCCCGGCAAGGATTCTCACGGTGGAGCCCCGCGCTCCAGCTCCTTTCATCTCACTCGTCGGCTCCTGGAGGCCCCCGTAGCGAACTCTCTGGACCGCCGTTCGCAAGGCGAACGCCGCGGCCAAAAGCCAGCCGCCAGCTTCTTCCTCATTCCGGCGGCGAGAACTGGAAGCGCAGCTCTCCGATCTTCTTGAACTCCCGGTAGGGTTCGTGCACGCCCTCGAGCTCGACGATATCCTTCTCCTTTTCGATGCGACGGACTCGGAAGACGACTCCGTCGAAACGCTTCAGGAGCGTCCCGGGGGCAAGCGTCTCGGGCGTGAACCGCGACGCCGGAGCCAGCGGGCTCGTCAGGACGCTTCTGAGCCCTTCCAGCGTGGACCGCAACGCGCCCGCCTCCTCCGGCAGCGCCGAAAGCTCATCGAAGCGGATCTCCTTGCGTTGACCATCCGAACGCGTCAGGGTAATCAGCGACTGCGCCGCGAACTCAGCCGTCAGCCCCGTGCGCAGATCCTCGCGGAGGGCCCAGAGTTCCGGGCGCGCGAGGTAATTGCGATAGAAGGCGAACTCCTCCGGCGCGAGAGTCTGACGCTGGACATTGACGACGCCGTCGCGGTTCTTCTTCCAAACAAGGGTGCGATCCGCAAACAGCGTCAACCGGTCGTAGCCCTCGCGGGACTGACGAACCCACTCCACGCAGAATGTCGGCGCCGCCTCCGCCGCCGCGGCCGAGGCCGAGGCCGAGGCCGCAAGAGAGAAAAGCAGGACGGCGGCCGGAAAAGACTTCAAGAGGGCCCCTTCCGGACGGTTCGAAGCGCGAAGGCAAGCTCCTCTTCCCGCGAGATCGCGCCCTGCCTGCGGGCCACGAGCGTCCGTGCCAGGGCTCTTCCGATCGAGGGACCCGAAGGCACGCCGGAAGCACGCAGGTCGCGCCCGCCGATCGCCAGAGCGAGAGGTCCGGCCGCGAGCATCCGTCGCAGCTGCTGAAGAGAGAGTCGCCCCGGCAGAAGTGCCGCCGCAGCGAGAAACTCGTCCGGCGTGACATCCACGGTCAGACGGCGGGGGGCGCGGTCGCCGAGTTCGGAGGCCAGCCTCTTGCGCGTTTGTCCCCATCCGAGCAGGGCGCGTCTCTCTGCGGCGACCATGTGAAAACGCTCCGATAGCCTCTCGAGGTCTCCCGCCGGCAAGTCACACGCCCAAATCAGGAGATACAGGAGCCACGTCGTACCGACTCTCATCCTGTTCGCCAGACGCTCGCCGCGGCGCAGACACGCGAGGGCCGCCGCGCCGCAGCGCAAGGACGCGCTGACGACAGCGGCCAGACCGAGCCGGCACATCCAGCGCACCGCTCCCGCGCGGTCCTTCTCGGAGAACAGCAGCCGGACCTCGCGCCGCAGCCGATCTCCCGAAACCGCATCGAAGACCCCCGCGCGCGCGGCGCTCCGGATCCACTGGCGCGTCGCGGTCTCGACCCGGAACCCCAGGCGGTTGGCGTACCGCGCGGCCCGGAAGGCCCGCGTCGGGTCATCGAAGGGAGCGCCGGGATGAAGCATCCGCACGAGACGCCTCTGGAGATCCTGCCTTCCGCCAAGGGGGTCGTGAAGGTGCACGCCCCGCCGCGGCGCGATCTCCAGAGCCATCGCGTGAATCGTAAAGTCGCGTCTCGACAGGTCCTCGTCGAGCGGAGCCGCTTGGACCCGCGGCAGCGCCGCCGGCCGGTCGTACGTCTCGCGGCGCGAGGCGGCCAGATCGATCCGCGTGCCGCCGGGCAGCTCGAGCGTGGCGGTTGCGAATCTTTCGTGCACCCGCGGCTGGATCTTGAGCCGTTCGGCCAGGCTCCGGGCAAAGGCAACCACATCGCCTTCCACGGCCAGATCCAGGTCTCCGGCGGATCGGCCGAGAAGCAGGTCCCGCACCGCACCGCCCACCAGGAAAAGCCGAACTCCCTGCCGGCGGGCCAGCTCCCGGGGCAGGGCGAGTTTCCGTTGGAGAGCCCGGGAGAGCGCGATGGCCTCGACAGGCCTTCTACTCAAATACGTACTCCACGGAGTCCTCCCCGGCGAGCGCCCGGATTTCCGAGGTCAGGCCGGGCGAGGGGGCGATCCGCATCGAGTCCGCCGTCTTGAGTGTCGCTTCAAACTCCCCGGGGCGGACGAGGCGGATGGAGACCGGCGTCGTGCCAGGATGAGACTTCAGGCTCTCCTTCAGGCGCGCCAGCACGGTCTCGTCCGTAAAGGCGAGATTGACGCGGATCTCGACGGACCGGGCCGCGCGCTCGCGGATCCCCTCGAGCGGGGCGATCTCCTGAACCGTTACCTCGTGGGCAGGTCCCGACTCGCGGACGGTGCCCGTGACCAATACGGGCAGGTCGGCCGCGACCCAGGACACCACGCGTTCGTAGAGACTGGCAAAAATGGCCACGGGAACGCTGCCGGTCGTGTCCTCCAGCGTGGCCTTCAACATCGTCTTGCCCTCATTCAACCCTTTCTTGATCTTCTGCTTTTTCAGGTTTGTGAGAACACCACCCATCCGGACCGTCTGATCCACCCGCGCGGGCAGGTCCGAGATCTTCGCATCCGCAAAACGGCTGATCTCCGCAGTGAAGCGGGTCAAGGGGTGACCCGTCACGTAGAACCCGAGAACCTCCTTTTCCCCCTTGAGCCTCTCTTCGAGTGACCACTCGGGCTCTTCCGAAAAATCGTCTCTGATCGGGCCGGACTCGGCCGAGGCGGCGCCGAAGAGGTTCGATTGCCCGAGCTCCGCCTCCTCGCGCAGACGAGCCGCCCGGGCCACGGCCTTCTCGGAGGCCGCCGCGAGCGTGGCCCGGTTCTTGCCGAAGGAGTCGAAGGCCCCGGCGGCGATCAACGCGTCGAGCGTGCGTTTGTTGACCAGGGAAGAGTCCAGACGCAAAGCGAAGTCCGTAAAGGCGGTGAACGGTCCCTCCCGGCGCTCCTCCAGGATGGCCTGCGCGGCGGCCTCGCCGACCCCCTTGATCGCCGCCAGGCCGAACCGGATGGCGTCGCCCACGGCCCCGAAGTTCTTCTGCGACTCGTTGATGTCAGGCGGCAGCACCGGGATCCCCATCTCCTGGCAATCCCCGATGACCTTGACGATACCGTCCGTCGAGCCGATCTCGGCCGACAGGGTCGCCGCCAGGAAGTCCACCGGATAGTGGGCCTTGAGATAAGCCGTCTTGTAGGCCACAAGCGCGTATGCCACCGCGTGGGACTTGTTGAAGCCGTAGCGCGCGAAGGGCTCGATCAAGGACCAGAGCTCCTGGGCCTTCCTCTTCGGAGTGCCGTGCTCGATCGAGCGCCGGAGGAACTTCTCCCCTTCCGCGACCATGATCTCGCGCTTCTTCTTCCCGATCGCCTTGCGTAACAGATCCGCCTCGGCCAGCGAGTAGCCGGCCACGCGCGAGGCAATCCGCATGACCTGCTCCTGGTAGACGAGAATTCCGAGTGTCTCCTCCAGGATGTCCGCGATCTCCGGTAGCGGGTAGACGACCTTGCTCGTTCCGTTGCGGCGCCGCACGTACTCCTCGACCGTTCCGGCGTCCAGCGCCCCGGGGCGGTAGAGCGCGTTCAAGGCCGCGAGATCCGCAAAGACCCGCGGGCTCGCTCGCCGCAAGAGGTCCCGCATGCCGGAGGAGTCAAACTGGAAGACGCACGCGGTCTTACCGGACCGGAAGAGCTCGTAGGTCTTTTCGTCATCCAGCGGCACGCGGTCGAGCTCAACCGTTTCGCCCGTGCGTTGCCGAATGCCGTCGAGCGTCGAATCCATGATATCGAGGGTGATGAGCCCCAGGAAGTCGATCTTCAACAGACCCATCTTCTCGACGGCGTTCATGTCGAACTGTGTGGTGATTTCGTCCTTGTTCGTCCGGTAGAGCGGCAGGTAGTCGGTGATGGGCCGCGGCGCGATGACAACACCCGCCGCGTGCATTCCCGCGTGACGCGAGAGCCCCTCCAGGCGCTCCGCGATCCGGACGACCTTGGCGACCGACTCATCCGACGCGATCGCGTCCTTCAAGCCCGGGGACTCGCGCAACGCCCGCTCGAACGTCACGTCGGGGCCGTCCGGCACAAGTTTGGCGATCCGGTCCCCAACCGCCACCGGCAACGAGAGCACGCGTGCCACGTCGCGCACGGCGAGCTTTGGTTTTAGCTGCGAAAACGTCACGATCTGCGCGACGTTTTCCCGGCCGTACTTCTTGGTCACGTACTCGATGACCTCGCCCCGGCGAGCCTGGCAGAAGTCAATGTCGATGTCGGGCATCGAGATGCGCTCCGGATTCAGAAAGCGTTCGAAGAGCAGGTCGTAGCGCAGGGGATCAATCTCCGTGATCCGCAATGCCCAGGACACGATCGAGCCGGCGGCGCTCCCCCGGCCGGGTCCGACCGAAATCCCGTTTTCTCGCGCGTACCGGACGAAGTCGGAGACGATCAGGAAGTATGAGGGGAAGCCCATCTTCTCGATGACCGCGATCTCGTACTCGAGCCGCTCGCGGTACTTTTCGGCCGGGATCGCGTCCCCCGCCGCGGGCTCCGCCTCTTTCTCCGTCAGGCGCCTCTCGAGCCCCTCCCGGGCGAGCTCCCCAAAGTACTCCGCCGGCGTCTTGCCCGCGGGGGGCGAGAAGGTCGGCAGGTGCAACCCGTCCGTATCGAAGGCCACGGCGCAGCGCTCCGCGATCGCTACGGAGTTGGAAACCGCCTCCTCGCTCCAGGGACGAAACCGCGCCTGCATCTCGTCCGGGCTCTTAACGTAAAACTCGTCGTTGTAGAACCGCATCCGACGTTCGTCCTCGAGCGTCTTGCCCATCCCGATGCAAAGCAGCACCTCGTGCGCGAAGGCGTCGTCTCGCTTCAAGTAATGCGCGTCGTTCGTCGCGACGGCGGGCGCTCCGGTTTCCTTGGCGAGTCGCAAGAGATCCGGAAGAATTGCCGTCTGCTGCGGCAGGCCGTGGTCCATGAGCTCGACAAAGAAATTGCCTTTGCCGAAGATCTCCTCGTACTCGAGAAACGCCCTCCGCGCCGCCTCGAAGTTGCCGCGCGCGAGCGCCCCGGCCACTTCTCCCTTGAGGCACCCCGAGAGGCCGATCAACCCCTCCGCGTGGTCGCGCAGGAGCGCTTTGTCCATCCGGGGGCGATGGTAGAAACCCGTCAGGTACGCCTCCGAGACGAGCCGGACCAGGTTGCGGTAGCCCGCCTGTGTGGCGGCCAGGATCGTCAAATGGTAGGCGTACCCCTCCCCCGACTCGCTTGCCGCCTGCGCCTCCCGGTTCCTCCGGTCGGCCGGGGCAATATAGGCCTCGACCCCCACGATCGGGCGCACACCCTGCTTCAGGGCCTCATGGTAAAAGCCGAAGGCTCCGAACATGTTGCCGTGGTCGGTGACCGCAACCGCCGGCATACCAAGCTCCGCCACGCGTTTGCAGAGCTCCGGGAGACGATTCGCGCCGTCGAGCAGAGAGTACTGGCTGTGAAGATGGAGATGGACGAAATCGCCGGGCACCTGACGATTCTAAGTCACTTCATCGCCAAAAGGGCACCGCCACTTCGACGACCATCCGCCCAGAAGAAATGGAGCCGGGAAACGGAAAACGGTAAACGTAAAACGAAGGGACACGCCGTATCGGCTCATCGTTTTCCGTTTCCCGTTTCCCGATTTCCGGCTCCGGTATCCTCTCCACATGAGCTTCCGCCGCGCGCTCGGCGGTTCGACACGACGATGGTCGTGGTCGGCGGAATCATCGGGGCCGGCATCTTCATCAATCCTTACATCGTCGCGCGCCGTCTCGACTCGGAGGCCCTCGTGCTCGCCGCCTGGATCGTCGGAGGAGCGATCGCGCTGGCCGGCCGGGCCCGGCGGTTGATCGAGGGCAACTCGCGCCTCGTGCGCGACTTCCTGGCCGGTCAGCCGCTTCTCGAGTGCGCGCCCTTCGCCGCCACCATCGCGTTTCCGCGCTATCGCGACGGCCGCGACGCCGGCCCGTTCCTTTCCCGCCTCTTCGAGGAACACCGGGTCGCGGTGGTCTCGGGCGCTTTTTTCGGGCTTCCGTCGCACTTCCGGATCTCGCTGGGAGGCTCTCCGGGGGCTCTGCGGGAAGGGCTGGAAGCCGCAGTCCGATGCCTGCCGGAGCCCTGACGAGGGGCGCGAAAGGGCGCCTTCGCCGGCCCGGCGCCGCGCCCGCGCCGGGCAAGCCGCCGAGGCGAAGGAGAAGCCCAGCTCGCCTCCGGCGGCATCACGGCCCGAGCCCCGGCGAGTCCTCTCGAGCAACCGCCTCGCGATACGCGGAGGTGAGGGGCCGAAGGCGGCGGGCCGCATTTGACAGGCGGCGACCGGAATCCATAGAGTCGCGGCGCCTTATCCCGGAAACAAGTGGCACGGCGACCCGAAAGGTTTGCCAGAAGGAGGGAATATGCGTCGTGTCTCGATTCTCGCCGCCATTGCAGGCGCAGCCGTTTGGAGCCTGGCCGCACTCGCGCAAACCGCCTCGAAGCCGGCCCCGTCCGCGAAGCAGGCCGCCGACGAGGTGATCGCGCTGACGAAGACGATCTGGGCGGCCGACATGCAGAAGAACGTCGCCGGCCAAGTGAAGTACCTCGCCGACGACTACACCGAGTTCACCGACGACTATCCCACCCGGTTGGACGGCAAGGCGATCAACACGCGCCTCGCGGAAGGGTCGGCGCAGGCCAGCGGGAGCCTCGTGGTCGCCGAGATGGCCAACGAGAAGGTCCAGGTCTACGGAGACGTGGCGATCCTGACCTACAACTTCATCGGCATCACGAAGGACAAGGACGGCAAGACGGAGCCGACCCGCGCGAAGTCGACCCGCGTGTACGTGAAGCAGGGAGGGCAGTGGATGCTCGTGCACGCAAACTTCGCACCGGCGAAGTAGAAATCTCGCCGCCGAGGCGGCAGCGACCTCCGGCGCGCATCCTCGGAGGAACAGCCGGATGCTCCTGTTTTCCGACCCTGCGAGTTTCGGTGGCTGCCGCTGTCGACCCTGAAGCGAAGCGTCGGGCTGCGGGCTCCCTCACTCCCACTCGATCGTCGCGGGGGGCTTGGAGGTGATGTCGTAGACGACGCGGTTGATCCCGCGCACCGTGCCGACGACGCGGCGGGCGATCGAGTCCAGCACCTCGTGGGGCATGCGGAACCAGTCGGCGGTCATGAAGTCCGTCGTCTGGACGGCCCGAATCGCCAGCACGAACTCGTGCGTCCGGGCGTCTCCCATCACGCCAACCGAGCGCACGGGCAGAAGCACGGCGAAGGCCTGCGCAATCGCGTCGTAGAGACCCGCCGCCCGGATCTCCTCCATCACGATCTCGTCGGCCTTCTGGAGGATTCCGACCTTCTCGGCGGTGACTTCCCCGGGGATGCGCACCGCCAGGCCCGGCCCGGGAAACGGGTGCCGTGCCAGGAACTCACGCGGCAAGCCGAGATCGGCGCCGAGTTGGCGCACCTCGTCCTTGAAGAGCTCGCGCACCGGCTCGATCAGCTCGAGACCCAGTTTCTCCGGCAGCCCGCCGACATTGTGATGCGTCTTGATGACGGCCGAGGGGCCCTTGATCGAGACCGACTCGATGACGTCCGGGTAGAGCGTGCCCTGCGCCAGATACCGCGCGTCGGGGATCGCCCGTGCCTCCTGCTCGAAGACGTCGATAAAGGTCCGGCCGATGATCCGGCGTTTCTCCTCCGGGTCCGTCACACCCGCAAGACGCGAGAGGAAAAGGTCCGAGCAGTCCACGGCCTTGACCGAGATCCCGAAGTGCCGGAACGCTTCGACGACCTGTTCGCGCTCATGGGCACGCATCAAGCCGTGGTCCACGAGGATCGGGTGGACCCGGTCCCCGACAGCCTCCCGAAGAAGCAGCGCCGTCACCGACGAATCCACGCCCCCCGAAAGCGCGCAGATGACGGACCCTGCAGGCGCTTGCCTGCGGATCGCCTCGACCTTCTCCTGGCGGAACGACGCCATGGTCCAGTCGGGCTTGACCCCGCAGATGCGGAAGAGGAAATTCTGAAGGATCACGGTTCCGTGCTCCGTGTGGCGCACCTCGGGGTGGAATTGGAGCCCGTAGATTCCCTTCTCACGGTTCTCGAAGGCTGCGATCGGGCTGTTGGGAGTCGAACCGATGACGCGGAAGCCCGGCGGCGGCGTCGTAACCGAGTCTCCATGGTTCATCCAGACGGTTTGCTTCTCGTCCAGTCCGGAAAAAAGCTCGCTGTCGTGAAGCAGCCGGGCCACCGCCCGGCCGTACTCGCGCCCGTCGGCCCCCGCGACCTCTCCCCCGGCGGCCAGGGCCATCCACTGCATGCCGTAACAGAGCCCGAGGGTGGGAACTCCGAATGCCAGCAGATCCGCCGCGGGCACGGGCGCGCCCTTTTCGTAGACGCTCTGAGGGCCTCCGGAGAGGATCAACCCGGCCGGATTCCACTTGCGAATCTCTTCGGCGGAAGCATTCGGGGGAAGCACGACCGAAAACACTCGCGCCTCGCGGATGCGCCGCGCGATCAGCTGCGTGTACTGTCCGCCGAAGTCGAGAATCACGACGCTCCGGCCCGAGGCGCTCATGCCGAGTACCTCCTCCGAAGGGCGCAGAGGGGCGCCGCCAGGATCGCCGCCGGAAGGACCGCCAGGACCGCGGCTCCGAAGGGCGCCGCGGCAGCCAGAACCGGCGCGACGAGTGTGCCGGGCATGAGCCTCCCGGCCGTGCGGTCTCCCACAAGAACGAGCACACCGGTTGCGATCAGGAAGAGGATGTTGAAAACGGCACCAAACACCAGCGTGTAGTCGGAACGCGGGACAGTCTGCCGGCTTCCGAAGACGGCGGTCTCGGCGGCCGAGACGGAAAGGATGAAGAGGAGCGTCACGGCGTAGGCCGGCGCGAAGAAGACGAACGCCTGTTCGAGGAAGCTCGCCTCGGGCGTCGCCGTCGCCTGGGCACTCCCCTTCCAGGCCTCGAAGAAGGGGTACGTCCCGAAGGCTGGGTCCTCGCGGCCGTGCGTCAGCAAGAAGAGAAGAACTCCCAGAAGAAAGGCGCAGGGAAGAAGTAGCGCGGCCTGCCGAAAGAAGTTCACTTCCCGGATCATTCTAACAGGCAGCAACCGCGCGCCGGGCGGTGCTATGGTTTGCGCGCCGTGGCCCTCCGGAAGTCGACCAAGATCTGGCTCGCGCTGTTTCTTGGCGCAGCGGCCGTCACCGCGGTGATCGACCAGGCCTCCGCGCATCACCTGGGATGCTTCGGAAGCCTGACGGCGCTCGTGGCGATCGTCTCTTGGTGGTTCGTCCTGCTCCCCCGGGCGATCGCCGCCCTCTTTCGCCTCATCATCCGACGGCTCACGCTGCGCCTCGCCTTCTCTTACTTCCTCATCGGAATCGTGCCGATCCCGCTCCTGGCCGCGCTGCTCTGCGCCGGCGCCTATCTCGTCGCGCACCAGGTGATCGCAACGGGGATACGCCGGGAAGTCTCGGCGATCGCCGACGAGGCGGCCGCCAGGGAGAAGCGCCTACCGGAAGTCCGGATCCGCGATGCCGTCGTCCTCTCTTCCGACGTGCCCTGGCTCAAAGCGGCAGACGCGGCTCCCTGGTCGAGCAAGCTCGGCGCCCCCCGGCCCATCCTGGAAGGGACCAACGTCTGGCTCGCTGTCCCGATGGAGGACCCGGGACCGTTGCGAGTCCGCCTGGTTCTCCTCAATGACCCCGGCAACACTCTCTTGCAGAAGCTCGCCGACCGGACCGGCTACACGGTCCACCTGGAGACGGGAAGCGCTCGGAAGAGCAGGAGCGGCTGGGAGATCAGCACTCATCCCTCTCGGAAGCGGATTGGGCCTTCCGAGGAGGCCATCCGGCCGAGCGCCAGCCCGAAGGAAGGCAGCGGCCTTCTCGACGCGGAATGGGTGGGCGGGGTGTATCTGGAAAAGGCCATCGCCACGATCGGAAAAACCGAGAAGGACGAGGATGTCATCGTCTATATCGGGACAACGTCGCCGCGCGCTCTCGCGTCTCAGCTTTTCGCCCAGGGGGTTCCGGAGATCGGCCGCATCTTCTGGGCTGTACTTGCCGCGCTCGCGATCGCCTTGCTCATCGTTTATCTGGTCGCGCTCGCGATCGCCCTAGGACTGGTCGGCTCGATCGCCCGAAATGTCAACCGTTTGACTCGGGCGACACAGGCGATTTCCCGCGGCGACTTCTCCGTTCGCGTCAACTCCAAGTCGCGCGATCAGATCGGCGACCTCGCGCGCTCGTTCGACGGTATGGCCGCCTCGATCGAGGGCCTGCTCGCCGAGACCGCCGAAAAGAAGAGGCTCGAAGGAGAGATCGCCGTCGCCCGCACGATCCAGCAGAAACTTCTTCCCGCGGGGGAGGCCGTCTTTCCCGGCCTCTCGATCCTCGCGCATTTCCAGCCGGTGGCCGAGATCGGCGGCGACTACTACGACTACCTCGCGATGCCTGGCGGGAAGACGGCGGTCGCGATCGGTGACGTTTCGGGGCACGGTCTCGCGACCGGGCTCCTTGCCGCGATGACGAAGGCGGCGCTTTCCACGCTCATCGAATCGGGTCTGCAGAGCTCGGCGCTCTTCACGCGGCTGAACGACATGATTCACCGCTCGACGGACTCGCGCAACTACATGACGTTGGCGCTCTTCGCCTACGACGCCGCTTCTGGCCGGGGGGAGCTGACCAACGCAGGGCAGCTGGCGCCCTACCGGCTTTCGGGGAGCTCCATCGAGGAGCTGTCTCTCGCCTCGTTTCCCCTGGGTGTCTCGCCACGAGCGGACTTTCCGACCCGCACCTATTCCTTCGCTTCCGGGGACCGGGTCCTGCTCGTCACGGACGGCTTCATCGAGGCGGCCAGTCCCTCCGGCGACCCTTTCGGGTTCGAGAGACTGGAAACACTCCTGCGGGGGCAGGCGCAGGCGGACGCCGGCGGCCTTCGGGATGCGCTGCTTTCGGCCATCGCATCGCACACGGGAGACGCGCCGCCCGAAGATGACCGGACACTCGTGATCCTGACGGTCGAATGAAAGGAGAAACCATGCGACGGTTCCTGGCGCCTCCCTGCGCGGCGCCCCATCCAGCGCAAGCCACAGACGCAGGATAGATCTTATTGCGTCCCGCCCTTTGCTGCCTTCTCCTTCATCGCCTTATATGTCGCAGGCTCGTCAGCCGGATTGACATAGGTGACGTCAAACGGCCCCTCCGTACTGACCAAGATCATCGTCTTCCCTTTAAGCCATGCCTCGTGAACCGTCTTGCCGGGAAGGTACATGAATCCGCCCTTCGTCAGCGTATGCTTTATACCTTCCGTCTCGGTCGTAAATGCCCCTTCGATGATTGAGACACGCTCATTGAGCGAATGCCAATGCTTGGGCACGCGGTAGTCTTTGTCCACCTTCGCCAGGAAATCGACAGCCTTCGTGACGGGGTCTTCACGAATCACAGCCATCACCGCTCCCGGAGGGAGAGCTTCGACTGGAACCCACTTAAGATCGGCGGCATTGACAGTCACCATCCCCGCCATTGCGGGTTTGCTCTCCTGGCCAAGAGCGGCGGTGCCGACGATGAAGAAAAGCGCTGCCAGGATTGCGAGGAACCAGAATGTTTTACTTCTCATAACGACCTCCTTCAGTGTTTGAGGACACTACTCCCCGCGAGCAAGCCCGGTCAATCCCCCGAGGCGGGCGGGGCTGCCTCGACCTCCCGCACGAGGTCGTCTCCCTCAATGGTCAACCGTCAAGTGTCAACTCTCGCCTCTCGACTGTTGAATCTCTCAGCGCCAGTGTCCGTCCACCCAGTGCCAGCCGCGGTGCGCGTGCTTCATCCTCACACGCTTTAGACGAGGATTCGCCCGGCCGGGTTGACGGGCTCAGAGCTCCCGGTTGACGACCCTCCGCAGCGTCTC
>JBOGJN010000078.1:0-1219 GCA_050745445.1 Thermoanaerobaculia bacterium | reverse complement strand
CTGTCCATCGCGGGGGTCGAGCGCGTGAAGCGCTTCTCGGGTCGCGTCCGCGTGAAGCAAGGACGGCTCTGGGTGCGCGGCGAGAGCCGCTTCAAGATGAGCGACTTCGGCATCAAGCCGCCCCAGTATCTGCTCCTGGGGGTCAAGGACGAAGTCGGCGTGGGCTTCGATCTCCTCCTCAAGCGCCAGCAGTAAGCCCTAGCCGGAAAAACCGCCGGGGCTGCCCCACCAGGTTCTCCCGCAGCCGCACGCGAATAAGGCCCCCCTGCCCGCCGTCGGTAATAAAAACGGGGGATTACGGAACGCCGGGGTGTCGGCGGAAGTTTTACTTTCGAAGGCAAAAACTGAAACGGAATCGCGTCCGTAAGCGTCTAAACCACCGAGGAGAAAATACCGACATGACGTTCAGAGAAACAGGCGACTCAGAGGTCCCCGAGACCATCCATCCGGGCGCCCCTGCCGCTCAGCCAAAGTCCAGGCTGAGCAAGGGAGGCCTGCCCACGCTTGAGGCCGAGCCGTCCGGGGTCGAGCTCGAGGACGAAGAGAAGGCCGCGGCCGTCGTCCTCGAGGAAACCCCCGTCCTGTCCGAGGAGGCGCTGCGTCCCAGCCCGGCCCCCGCCGAGGACCCCGTCCGCCTCTACCTCAAGGAAATCGGCAAGGTCCATCTGCTGACGGCCCAGCAGGAGGTCAGCCTGGGCCGCCGCATCGAGGTCGGCCAGATCCAGCTCCGCCGGGCGCTGGCGGGCGTTCCCGTGGCGACAGCCGAACTGCTGGCCCTGGTGGACCAGATCCGGCACGAGGAGCTCGGACTCGATGAGGTCATCGTGCTGCCCGAGGGCGGCCTACCCAAGCCCGACGAGATCAAGCCGCTGCTGGCGGCTTTCACGCGAATCCGGCGGCTCGAGCGTGAGATCGAACGGCTCCAGGAGTCGCTCCGGGACAAGCGCCGCGGCAAGACCACGCGCGCGAACTACCACAAGTGGATCGCGCAGAACCGAGCGGCGATTCAGGCGGCCGTCGAGAAGCTCCCGCTCAAGCCCGCGCTCGTAGACCGGCTCGTGGTCGAGGTCCGCCGCCACGCCAAGCGCCTCGCCGAGCTCCGGATGCCCAAGGACATTCGCGCGCTCGAGGGTGAGATCGGGCTGGGCAAGAAGACACTCCAGGCCGCGCTCCGCGAGATCGAACGGCTCCAGGAGTCGCTCCAGGACAAGCGCCGCGG
>JBOGJN010000077.1:0-5260 GCA_050745445.1 Thermoanaerobaculia bacterium | reverse complement strand
CCGTCAGCCTGGCGCACGAGCGGTGGCGCAAGGCTGTGGATAGCCTCTGGCGTGAGGTGCTCTACACGCGCCGTGCCCGGCTGGAGGAACGGGAACGCGAGCGTTCGAGGCGACGGCTGAAAAACCTGCGGCGCATCGTGCGCAAGGCTCTTACGGAATATCACCGGCTCGAGCTCGAGCGTCAGACCAAATCCTGACGGCGAGCCGGCCGGCCAGGTCTACCGGTCCTCGACGATTACCACATTGCTGCCGAGCAGGTCGCTGCAGTAGCGCGCGATCTCGTCGTTGGAGAAGTCATCCCAGCCGCGGCAAACGCCGTGCGCGCTTCTCTGGGCATCACAGGCGAGCGCCACCCTTTGCGCGACCTGCTCGGTCAGCTGCCAGAGGTTGGCCAATTCTTCGAGCTGCGCCCGGGTCAGGCCGGAATTCTTCCCCAGGACCTTCTGCCAGCGCCGCCGCAACTCGGTCTCGTCCCAGCGGCAGAAGCCGCGGCAGAAGATCTTCAGTTCTGCCGCGACCTGACACATGGAGTGCTCGGCGTCCGTGAGCTTCAAGAGGCATTCGCGGAGCCTCCCGATGGCCTCGTCCCGGCTCCACCGTTCCGGAGAAGGCGGGGCTCCCGGAGCCATTGGACCTGCTTGAAAGACCTCCGTGCTCGGTCTCAAGGAACGGTCCGCAAGGAGTTCGCCGAGCATACCGTCACCTGCCGGCAGGCCCTCGCTCCTCCGAGCGCCTGCCACTCGTCGATGAAGATCCGACGGCACATGGCGCAGCAGAAATAATGCGTGCGCTTTCCGTCGAAGAACTGGTTGGCGCGGTCAGGATCGAAGACCGGTCCTCCGCAGACCGGGTCGAACGTCCGCGCGGCGCGAAAGGCATCCACTCGCGCTTCTGGCATGGCCCCTCCTCCTGAACGACGAATTGAACTTAGGCGACGCCACGCCCGGCCGCCTGATGTGAACGAATCAATTTTCGCAGGACACCCGGAGATGTCGGGGGGAGCAGACGCGATCCAGGCTTCCGGGAGAAGCGCGGCCTACTTTTTCCAGTTCATGCTTGCGCGCAGATACGCCACGAGGGACTGGAGGTCGTTGTCGGGCAGTTTGGAGGCCTCCATGCCTCCCGCGAGCATCGCCGGGCGAGGGTTGCGCAGCAAATCGGCGAGCTGTCGGTCGCTGAAGCGATCCCTCATGCCCCAGAGACGTGTCAAGCCTTCGTCTCCGCGGCCACCGGCCCCGTGACAGCCGGAGCAGCCTTCGCTGTCAAAGAGCAGGGCTCCCTTGCTCTCTTGGGCAGTGAGCTTCTGCGCCGCCGAGGCTTGCGGCCCGGTCCCCTTCGCACCGGCGAGCTCCTCCGGCTCGAACGGTGACCTGGCAAACTCCCTTTCCGCCTCTTCCTGGGCTACGAGCTTGGCGTGCACGGAGGGGTCCCTGCGATCCTCCACGTGCGAGCGAAGCCCAAGGAAGCCGAGGCCTCCCAGGATGACGGTGAACGTGGCCACCGGGAGCGGGCGGCGCAAGGGGTGCCGTTGCGGGGACCGGTCGAGAAACGGAAGGGCGAAGAGGGCGAGAAAGACGAGTGCCGGGATCACGACAATCCCGACGATCGCCGCGCCGCCGTGCCAGTACTTGAGCCACTGAAAGACCGGGATGTAGTACCACTCGGGCCGCGGGATGTACGTCGGGTCCGCCGGGTTGGCGACCGGCCCAAGGCTCGTCGGCCGCGCGAGCGCGAGCGCGCCCAGGACCACGATCAAGCCGATGCCGAAGACAAAGTCCTTGAAGACCTGAAAGGGGAAGAAGGGCTCGACAGGCAGTCGGCTGCGCTGCTCTTCGCCCACAGGCGGCCCGGCCGCCCCCGCCTTCCGAAACAGGAAGACGTGCGCGGCCGCGGCCGCGATGAGCAGGGCCGGAATCAGGAAGACATGCAGCATGAAGAAGCGGGAGAGGGTCAGAGTGCTCATCTCGGTCCCGGCGCGCAGAAGCGTCTTCAGGCCGTTGCCGACAACCGGGATCTCCGAAAGGATGTTGGTCGCGACGGCGGTGGCAAAATAGGCCTTCTGGTCCCAGGGGAGCAGATACCCGGTGAAACTCATTCCGAGCACCAGAAGAAACAGGAAGCATCCCGCCAGCCACAGCAGCTCCCGGCGCGACTTGTAGGCTCCGTAAAGAAAGGTCTGCGCCAGATGGAGCAGGAGCAGGATCACCATGACGCTCGATCCGTAGGAGTGCAGGCTCCGGATGAAACTTCCCGCCGTGACCTGCTTCTGGATGTAGCTGACGGTCGTGTGCGCGTGGTCCACGGACGGGACGTAGTAGAGCGAGAGGAAGATTCCCGTGATGGCCTGGCTCACGAAGAGAAAGAGGAGGCCGCTTCCGAAGACGTAGGCCCAACGCGATCCTCCGGGGATGGGCTCGTCTAAAGCCTCGTGCATCAGCCTGCGCCAGCCGAGGCGCTGCTCGAGCCATTCCCCGAGCTCCCCGAGCGGCCTCGAGCTGCGGTTGCTCATCCGATCACCTCGCGTCCGGACACGAGCTGGCGGAAGTACTGGTACTTGACCCACACTTTTCCGTCTTCGACTTTCCAGAGCAGCGGATCGAGGCCCCTCGGCGGAGGCCCGCTGATGCGCGTGCCGTCTTTCGCGAAGAAGCCCTTGTGGCAGGGGCAAGCGAACATCTTCTGTTCGGCACCCCAGGGGACGACGCACCCCAGGTGAGGACAGACGGCAGAGAGAACCGTGAGCTGACCCTGCGCGTTACGGGTCACCCAGACGGTCTGCTTGACCACACTCGCCCGCCAGCCGTCCACCTTGCGCACCTCGACCTCCGCGCGCACCGGATCGGCGCCGGAGAAGTCTTCGGGTGCACCCAGAGGGTACCAGTCGGCTCCTCCCCCCGGGTGGAAGAGGGGGTGAAGCGCGAACCGAGCCAGCGGAATAGCCATCAAGGCGCCGACCACGGCGCTGATCGAGCCGACGAGAATGCCGAAGAAGGACCGCCGGCTGGTTCGCAGCTGCCCGGACATGGATCCCTCCGCTTGAACGCTACTTTTCGCCGCCCGGGTAGTCCTTCAGCCAGGCGGGATCGACTTCCTTGACCCCTCTCTTCTCCTTCTCCGCGAGCAACCACTTGCCTCGCTCGTTGTGGGTGACAGCGCCTTTCTTGGGCAGCTTCTCGTTGTGGCAGTACATGCAGTTCTGGGCATCGAACCCGAGTTCCTTCGCCTTCTTCTGGATCGGGAGCGTGGCCGAGGAGACGCCGCTGAAGGCGATCCAGCCCGCCCAGAAGACCA
Source organism: Thermoanaerobaculia bacterium (assembly GCA_050745445.1). GTDB lineage: Bacteria > Acidobacteriota > Thermoanaerobaculia > UBA5066 > Gp7-AA6 > JBOGJN01. Next base: position 1,969 of record JBOGJN010000077.1, on the reverse strand, counting down.
GCATGCCCGCAAGACCCAGTCTCGACCCGGATTTCTTCATCAGTACCTCCGGGCGGTGTTGCCGTTGCTAAGCCTACCAGCGATAGGAGGCCCGGACGTACCCGACGCGCGCCCGGTAGTTGCCATCGTTGGCCGCGAGGAAGAAGGAGCCCGGGACGTAATTGGTCAGGCCCGTCGTCGCCGAGTCGTTGACCTCGTAGTCCTCGAGCCAACCTCCGAGCGCGAGGCTCCAGAACTTGCTCAAACGGTAGCCGAGCTCCGCCGCGACGGTCCAGATCTTCGTGTCGTCGAAATTCGCGATCGGAACGGCGACGTCCGGTGTTCCGCCGGGGGGACTGAAAAGCTCGTTGTCTCCGTTTACGTTCTGGTACCGCCCGAAAACCTTGAAGTCGAGCCTTTCCGGCACAAGCGCCAGGTTGACGCCGCCGCCAAAGGAATCCACCTTGTCCCTGATGTCTGAGGTCCAGTCGTTCAACGGATTAGTCGAAATGACCGCCCCGCTCTGCCGGCCGCGCTGGAAGCTCGAAACGCTCTCCCGGCTGTAGAAACCGTAGACGTTCCAGCGGTCGCCGGGGGAGTAATCGGCTTCGGCCGTGAGGCTCTCGTTCTTGGCGTCGAGCAGACCGTAGCGAAGTCCGGAAGCCGCGGTGATGGGCTCCTTCGTGTAGTCGTCCTTTGCGTAGATGTAGGAGACAGAAACCGTGAAGTCCCCGCCCGGAGTTAGCTGCAGCAGACCCTTAAAGCGGTTCAGGTTCTTCCTGGCCTGGTCGAAGCGCTTCAGATCCGGCAGGTTGGTTGGGGTCTCCGGTCCGGCAAAAGAGGCAAGCTCGCCCCGCGCGGCGTCGTACGTGTCGCGGCTGCGCGAGCCCGCCTCATAGCTCGCCCGCAGGAGCGCCCAGCCGAAGGCTCGCAGGTTCAAGGCGGCGATGCCCGTGTTCTCGGTGGTTTCCGTCGTCTCGCGGAACGTCCGGTTCCATTTGACGTAGCGGTAGCCCCCTTCAAGCGTGGCCGGTCCGATGTCGTAGGAGACCGTCGCATCCCCACGATCGGTCTTGTAGCCGTAGGGAACGCTGATACGCTCGATGCCCTCCCAGACCGCGTCGAAGCGGACGTAACCCGGGAACTCGATCCGATGAGTGTCGTTGGAGAGGTCGTAGACGCGGAAGCGAGCGGTGAATCCCAAGTTAGGGATGGGCCGGGTCGCAAGGAAATAAGACTGAGACACAATGTTGATCTTGCCGTCGAGGCTCTGGGCCGGCAGGTTCGCGGGGTCATCCGCCTGGAAAGGTGCGGCGGGCGTCGAGCCGGCATTGATCGCGGAGTTGATCGTGTACGGCATGAAACGCCGGTCCTGCGTCCACCGCGAGACGGACACGTCGGCCGAGAACTGCGAGTTCGCTGGCAGGCGCAGGCGGAATCCGAGAGAACCGGTCAGCGACTGGTTGTCGGGCGGAAGGTCCACGCGACCCCGGGACGGCCCGGCGATCGACAACGCTCCGGGGGCGATGTAGGCGGTCGGATTAGTCGAGTCGGTCACGCGAAACGGGTTGTCGAAGGTCAGGGTGTCAATCGAGTTCGCGAACCAGTTGTAGTGCACGGCGCCGCGCACGAGACCCCACGACTGCCTCCACTCGGCCGATGCCCCGACGTCCTGCGTGCGGTACTGGATCGGCTCGGGGCTCTCGACCACGTTGCCGAAGCCGAAGGAGGTTCCGGCCGCCCGGTCTCCAGACCGCCTCTCCTGGAAGTAGGAAAGTCGCACGTCCAACGCCTGACCGGGTGTTAGGCCCACCTCCAGGTAGCCGCGCTGCCGCAGGAGCGCCAGATCGAACCGGTTCTCGGCGGCCAGCTCGGGCGTTACGAGGCCCAGGAGGAAGGGATAGTTGACGCCGGCCCTGTTCGCGGCGAACTGAGCCTCGAGCGCACTCTGGTTCGCCTGCTGAATCGTGTCGCTGATCTCGAGCACCCC
>JBOGJN010000076.1:0-1818 GCA_050745445.1 Thermoanaerobaculia bacterium | reverse complement strand
GGCCCTGCGCAAGGCCAAGGCCCTGAAGGCGGGCACCGTCTGGAGCAACGCGTACACCTTCTAAGATCCTGGGCTCCCATTCGGCGGCTACAAGGCGTCACGCTTCGGACGCGAGCGGGGCCACCATGCCCTGGAGGAATACACGCAGGTCAAGAGCATCTGGGTGGATCTGACGTAGAGGTCGGGACAAGGCGATGAAAACGCTGTTCATCGCGCTCCGAGCCGCTCTCTACGGGACCGTTTTCGTCCTGTTATGGGGCTGGCTCGCCGTCAGCATCCGCGTCTACGACCGGCGACTCCCCGTTTCCGTGCCACCGCGCATTGCGCCTCTCGGGCTCGTCGCCATCGGCCTCGGCGCCCTTCTCGCGCTCGGCTGCGTGACAACCTTCGTCCTGCGCGGACGCGGAACGCCGGCGCCGTTCGACCCGCCGAGAGTCTTCGTTGCCTCCGGCCCGTACCGCTTCGTCCGCAATCCGATGTACCTCGGTGCCTGGCTCTTGCTCGCCGGCTTCGGCCTCTTCGAGGGCTCGGTCTCCATCCTGCTGCTGTCTTTCGTGATGCTGCTGGCGGCGCACCTCTTCGTCGTGTTCGTCGAGGAGCCTGGCCTCGAGAGCCGCTTCGGGAAGACCTACCTCGAGTACAAGGCCACGACCAACCGCTGGATTCCGCGCCGGCCCGGAGGGCCGTCATAGACTTCCGGCATGCGAAAAACGATTGCCTGTCTCTCGCTGTTTCTCTCCGCCTGCCTCCTCCTCTCCGCCGCGCCGGCTCCGCCTCGACCTCCTGTGGACTCCGTTCTCGACTCCCTGGAATCAATCAAGAACTTCCGGGAAGCGGCAATCTCCCCCGACGGCAGCCGTGTGGCGTGGGTCGAGAAGATCCGGGACCGGCAAGGGGCCGAGCTGCTTTCCGCCATCTACGTCTCGGATCTCTCCGCCGGGTCCGCGAGGCGGATCGGCGCCGCCCATGACGGCAGGATCTGTCGCGAGCGGGATGTCGCCTGGTCGCCGGACGGAGCAAGCCTCGCCTTTCTCTCCGACGCGGCGCAGCCGCCGCAGTTTGATCTCTATGTCGTGCCGGCCGCCGGCGGCCCCGTCCGACGCCTCACCCGCGTGACCGGGCAGCTCCAGCGCCCCAGGTGGTCCCCCGACGGCAAGACAATCGCCTTCCTCTTCACCGCCGGCTCGACGCAGGAGCCGGGAGCGCTCGTGGCCTACAGGCCGGACTCGGGCGTAGTGGGAGAGAAGATTGAGGAACAGCGGATTGCCCTCCTGGACCGGGTCTCGGGGCGGCTGCGCGAGGTGAGCCCCGAGAACCTCTACGTCTACGACTACGACTGGTCTCCCGACGGGAAGCGCCTCGCGGCCGAGGCCGCGGAAGGCTCGGGCACGAACAACTACTGGATCGCGGAGCTCTATACGGTCGAGGCAGACTCGGGCAAGACTCGTTCGCTCTGGAAGCCTCCGCTCCAGATCGCCTGTCCCCGCTTCTCGCCCGACGGGAAGTCCATCGCTCTGATTCACGGCATCATGAGCGACGAGGGCTCGACAGGCGGGGACATCTGGGTGGTTCCGGCCACCGGCGGTCAGGCGAAGAACCTGACACCCGGCATGAAATTCTCGGCGAGCACTCTCTTCTGGCGGCCGACCGGTGAAATCCTCTTTCGTGGATACCTCGACGGGCACGATGGTCTCGCCACACTGGATCCCGGAAGCGGCAGAATCGATCCCCTCCGGGCGGGCGTGGAGACGCTTCGCAGCTTCAGCCTCGCGCGCGCGGGAACCCAATCGGCGGCAATCCGCGACTCCTTCACCGATG
>JBOGJN010000075.1:0-2509 GCA_050745445.1 Thermoanaerobaculia bacterium | reverse complement strand
CGATCCATGGCAGGTCGCTCAGCGTGAAGATCTGCGAGGGTGGCCCGCTCCGTCCGCCGGAGGCGGGCTCGATGTCACCGGTGAGGATGGCCAGGACAGTCGCGCCATTCCTGATCGAGACAGTGTGCACGCAGCCGTTCGGCCGGTAGCCCACATTCCCGACGGTCACCGTCCCGGACTCGTCCGAGACGGCACCCTCGATGACGAAGATCAGCTCGTCGCCGACGTGACGATGGAGCGGGAGCTGAGCGCCGGGCTCGAAGCGGGTCAGCTGGGCCCGCCGCTTCGTTGCCGGGTCCTGCCAGAGGATTTTGAAGCTGATTCCGGGCTGATACTCTTGCCAGGCGATGTCGCCGACCGAGATGATTTCGGACAGAGGCGTCTTCGTCGTGCTCATCGTGCTCTCTCCTTGGTCTCTGCTCCTGCCCCGTCTTACCGTATCATGCGTCCCATGGGCGGGATCGATTCCGAGCACGAGGACGCCGGGACTTCTGCCTGGAAGGCCGCGGAGGCGTACGGCTTCGACATGTCCCTGATCGAAGCCAACCTGCGCCGGACCCCGGCCGAGCGGATCCGGACGCACGCCCGCGCCCTCGCTCTCGCCCTCGCTCTGAGGCAGCAGATGAAGAATCGTCGTGCCGGACCTTGAGTCTCTCCTCCACCGCCTCATCCAGGGCGAAGTCGCGTTCGTGGTCGTCGGGGGATTTGCCGCTGTGGCGCACGGCGTGTCCCTGCCGACGCAGGATGTCGGTGTCTGCTGCCGATTCACGCCCGAGAACCTCCTGAGGCTGCAGGGGACCATCGTCGACCTTCATCCTGTCCACCGAATGGTCCCGGCGCGCCCACCCCTCCGTCTGACGGTGGAGACATGTGCGGGGCTGCGTAACCTCTACCTCGACACCGACTGGGGTCAGCTCGACTGCCTTGGTGAAGTCTTGGGTGTGGGGGGCTATCAGGACGTCGTGGCCCACAGTGTCCCCGTGGAGCTGGCGGATGGCGTCTGCCGGATCCTCTCGATCGACGCGCTGATTCGGGCGAAGGAGGCGATGGGGCGCCAGCGGGATCGCGAGGCGGCTCTTCAGCTTCGGGCGATTCGCGAGCGGCAACGCGGCTGATCTTCCCGCCGACTCGTTCTGGCACTGGCGCCAAGCGCAGTCACGCACGGAGCTCCATCAATTCCGCCTCCGACCTCTCGAGCCAGAAGCGCATGTCCATCTCGCGGTACATAGTCGTCGCGGTGAATCGAGGATGAGGGACCGCGCCTCCTTCGGAAGCCGCCGCGAGCTCGCCACTGCACAGAGCAGCGAGTGCGTATCGACCAGGACCCTCACCGCCGCGGACCTTCGAAGGCGGCGATCACCTCGTCCGGCAGCGGCTCGTTGAAGTCGTCGGGGACACTGAACTTGCCGTCGAGCAGGCCCAGCCGACGGTTCTTTCCCTGTCGCGCGAGCGGCCCGAGCCGAGCCACCGGCCTGCCGGCCTTCGCGATCACGAACTCCTGCCCCTCCTGCGTCCGGTCCAAGAGCCGCGAGAAATGCGTCTTCGCCTCGTGCACATTGACTGTCAGCTCGAGCACCGGATCGAGGAGCTTGCGCGCCTCTTCGGGATCGCGGTCGGCGAGCAGCTCCATCGAACCCTTCAGGTCGCCGAAGAGCACCGTCACCTGCTTCCGCTCGCCCTCGAGCGCGGCCCTGGAGGTGAGGATCTTTTCGGCGAGGTGCTTCGGCGTGTAGGTCTCGGGCGTGCGGAGGCGCGATGCAGCAAGCGCTTCGGACGACACGCCCAGCGGCGCGCCGCACTCGTTGCAGAACCGGCTCCCCGCGAGGTTCGTGTGCTTGCACGCAGGGCACGCGAGCTCCAACAGCGCACCACACCCATTGCAGAACTTCGCGCCCGCAGGGTTCTCGCGCTGGCACCGAGGGCACTGCACCGCCGCGCTCACCGCTTCCCCGTCGCTGATCGGCTTCCGGGAGTATGAGTGGTCGGGTCAGGCACGTCAAACCGTGGCGTTCTCGCCCGTGACGCAGAGAGACAGCGAACTCCTCCCGAGTAGCATGAGATCCATGCTATCGTGTTCCGGGTGATCCGCTCGTTTGCGGATGCGGCCACGGAGGACGTCTTCAACGGGAGCAACACGGGACGTGCCCGTCGGAAGTGCCCAGGGGGACTGTGGCCGGTCGTCGGACGGAAGCTGGATCAGCTCGACTCCGTGGAGCGGCTCGACGACCTCCGTGTTCCTCCAGGGAATCGACTCGAGACACTGGCGGGCGACCGCAAGGGTCAGCACAGCATCCGGATCAACGACCAGTACCGGATCTGCTTTCGCTGGGCTGGGGAGGGGCCGACGGACGTGGAGATTGTCGACTACCACAGTGGCACGGAGAGGAGGTAGACGGACATGCTCAGGGTTCCCACGCACAGGGAGCCGACGCATCCCGGGGAGATGCTGCGCGAGGAGTTCTTGAAGCCGCTCGGGCTCTCGCAGCGTGATCTTGCTGAGCGCATCGAC
>JBOGJN010000074.1:0-27409 GCA_050745445.1 Thermoanaerobaculia bacterium | reverse complement strand
AACGGGAAGGGACCCCGCCCCGTAGTTCACGGCGGCCTGGAAGGAGCCATCCCCGTTGCCGAGCAGGATTGAGACGTTGCCGGAGTCTCTGTTCGCGACGGCCAGGTCGGGCTTGCCGTCGCCGGTGAAGTCCCCCACGGCGACGGAAAAGGGAGCTGTCCCCACATCGTAGTTGACTGCGGCCTGGAGGGTGCCATCCCCGTTGCTGAGCAGGATTGAGACGTCTTTGGAGCTAAAGTTCGCGACGGCGAGGTCGGACTTGCCGTCGCCGTTGAAGTCCCGTGCGGCGACGGAGGCAGGGCCCGCCCCCGCCACGTAGTTGACTGCGGCCTGGAAGGAGCCATCCCATTTGTCGAGCAGAATTGAGACGTTGGAGGAGCTGAAGTTCGCGACGGCGAGGTCGGGCTTGCCGTCGCCGTTGAAGTCCCCCGCCGCGACGGAAACCGGCGCTACCCCCACTCCGTAGTTGACTGCGCCGGCGAACGTTCCTTCAGTGGCCTGCGCCGTTCCGAGTATGGCCAGCGAAAGAATCGCGAGCAGGAGGAGCACCAAGTTTCGATTGACGCTCAAACTCTGGTGAGTCGCGGGAGCGCAATCAGAGACTTCTCTGGCGGGCGCCACCCGCGGGATCCAGATCTTCAGACAAGCCGGGGTTCTTGGATTTGGTCTCATGACTCCCTCTTCATCGCGGAGAACCGCGTTCAGTTTGGAACCGTGTTTGCTACGCGTTTTCTAAGAAGAGGGCCGGCGTGTGCAAGTATTGTACACGAAAACCAGCCTCGACAGATTTGTATTTTTTGGGGTCCCTCGAGGGGTCGGAGCGCTCGCCCGCTACGTCAGCAACTCTCTCTGTGCTCAGCGGTTAAGGTTACCGGCCGACCGCGACCGTGCGATCGAAGCCGAGTCGCTCTTGCCCAGGCGGTCGAATTCCTGGGCGGCCTCCTCGAAGAGCCGCTTGGCCTGTGCGAGGAAGGACTCTCCTTTGATCGCGCCGAGCCGCTCGAGCGTCAGGGCCAGATGAAAGAGGGAGAGCGCGTGGCCCTCAGCGAGCCGGTGCCGCTCGCGGATCGCAAGCGCCTCGGAGAGAGCGGCGGCGCTCTTCTCGAGGGCTTCCGACGCGCGGCCCGGCTCAAGTTCCGCCAGTCGCCGAAAGGCCAGCCCCAGGTTATTTAGCGTGACGCCCCGCGCGATCTCCCGTTCGGCCGTTCGGTAGGCCAGGGCACGCTCGAAGAGGGCGATGGACTCTTCGATCTCCTCGGTGCTGGAGGCAAGGCTGCTCAAGGCCGTCGCAGTGTTGTGGAGCACGCGCGCGTGCCAGCCGGTGTCCCCCTGCGCGGCGAAATGCTCGAGCGCGACCGAGAAGCAGTCGCGAGCCCGCGAAAGATCCGCCGCGGGGCCGGGGCTGCCGAAGAAGACCGCGACGTTGTGGAAGAAACGCGCCCGCAGCTGCGGCGTGGAAAACGCGAGCTCCGGGAGCATCTGCCACAGATCGGCCGCAAGAGTCTGAGCCGTTTGTGCGTCCTGCTTGTCGCGCAACTCCTCCTGGAGTCGAAACCAGTCGCGGTAGGCGGCCGTCGGTTCGCTGCGAAAGGCCTTCCGAAAATGGCGAAGAAGTCCGGCGACGGTGTCCTTCCCCGCCAAGGTCTTTCGCCTAATGCCGTTCCAACTCAGGAGTCCGAATCTGAGCTAGAAGAGCAGCCAATCCATTGTCCAAGCACTGCTTCCCCTGCCCGGTCTCTGTCCATCCGGAGCCCTTTCGGCGGAAAGAGTTGGAACGGCACTAACGCAGGGGCGTCGGCGTAAAGGTCGTGGCCGGCCGGTAATCCGGCTCTTCGTAGTAGACACCGGGCTTGTGCGTGGGCGTGGGCTTGACCGGTTTGGGCGTCGCCGTGGGCCTCGGTGTGGATGTCGGCCTCGGCGTGGTTGTGGGGTTCTCGGTGAATGTGGGTCTGGGCGCAGCCGCGGCTGGCGCGACCGTGGGCGGCATATCTCTCGGCCTCGGCGTGGTTGTGGGGTTTGGAGACGGCGCCTGCTCTTCGTACAAGACCCCCGGCTGGCGGTCGTAGACCGAGGTGCCGGGGGTCTTGACGACAGGCATAGCGACGACGGTCGGCGTTGGCGTCGAGGGCGCAGACGCGTCCTTCCGGCTGGCCGTCGGGCTGGATGCGGGCGCCGGCCGGTCTTGATTCTGTGTCGGCGTCACGAGCCTCGCCACGGTCTTCTGGGTGGTCCGGCAGGCCGACACAGTCAACGCGATCACACCGGCAGCGCCGACGACCGCGAGAAACCGCTTGCCCGCCGCCTCAATCAGCACGCGCGGAGGCTCCTTTTCGGCAAGAAGTTTATCGCGGAACGGGAGACTGAATTTCGTCTCACAGCACCCGCACGTACTCGGGGACGTCTGTCTTCCAGACGATGACGCCGCAGAAGCGCTCCCCCTCGGGGCAGACCGGGCGCACGCCGGCAAAGTGCCGCAGCGTGCAGGGGGGCAGCAGCCAGGGCCCGATCCGAGGGTTGACGTCGCGGATCTGGAGGGCCTCGTCCAGAGACGCCCGCCAGATCTCCTCCTGCGCGTTGTAGCAGAGACGCATCGCGAACTTGTGGTGGAGGTTCAAGAGGTCGGCGGATTCCGTGAACCGGAGGGCAACGGCGTTGGGCAAAAGATACGCCGCGTACTCGTCGGCCACGCCGCGGGAGCGCAGAGCATTGATCGCGTCCCAGGTCTGCTCCATCGTCCGGCGGTAGAGGGCCTCCGCCTCGGGCACTTCGGGGATCAACATGGGCACGATGTAGTCCGGCTCCTCGGACAGGTAGGCCGGCAGCGCGGGGCGGGAGGCGGGCGTCATGCGGTGGCGCTGATCCTGGCTGTCCGCGGTGTGCGAGAGCTTCTTTCGGAATGTGTAGGAGGGATGAAACATCGCGCGGGAGAGTTTCCCGTGCGTCGTCAGGGTGAGCATCTCTCCCAGCAAGCGGTTCTTCGAAGGGTCGAGCACGAGCCGGATTGCGTCGTCGTCCGAGAGCCTGCCGCGGGCCACCCCCAGAATCTCGCGCACGGCGCTGGCCAGGATCTCCTCGTTGTTGGCCTTCCAATCCACCAGCCTCGAGACGCGGTGGCCCAGCTCCCGGTCAAACTCTTGGCGGAGCTCGGCATCGAGCCGCGGCGCGCCGGCCAGCTCCTGAAACAGAAGGAATTCCGGGGTCTCTTCGAGAGGCAACGGATCCTGGAGAACGGCGGCGTAGAGCGGGTCGTGGCGCAGAACCTCCTCCACCATGCGGCCCACGACCTCGCGCTGCTCGGTCGGGCTGTCAAAGCTCTCGCAGAGGCGCCAGTAGCGAAAGAGCGTGATGCCCGAGACGGTGTGGTAGAGGTAGGCGAAGGTCGCGACCGGAAGGACGTAGCGTGCGATCTCCTGGGCCCGCTTCTGGATCGCGCCGGCGTACTTCTTCCGGCCTTCGCCCCGCGTGCGGCCGGGGAAGAGCCCGAAATAGCGCTCCCTGGCGAGCGGCGTCAGAAGTTCCGCCAGCCTCTCGTAGGCGGCCTGCTGCCGCCGCGCCGTCGCCTCGAACAGCTCCCGCGCCGCCGGGGGCAGCGGCGGCACGGCGTAGTTGCCCGGCTTGACCTCGACGTAGCGCTGGGAGACCTGCTCGGAGTTGTAGAAGGGGTGGCTATGCAGGAAACTCCAGAGAAACTGCCGGGAAACATTCTCGAGCGCGAACTGGAAGTACGCATGCTGGAAGGTCGTGTGGTGGCCGGCCTGATAGATGGATTTCGCCAGCGCGTCGCGTCTCTCGGGCCGGATCGAGGCCTGGTCCTCCGTGACGATTCCCTTCGCGGAGTAGCAGGTGCGCGCCGTCGCGACGACGTTCTCGAAAGGCCGCTCGAAGGCGTGCACGAGGCGGGCGCGCGGGGCGGGCGAGGTGAAGGGGAACGGACGGTCAAGACGGGGGAGACTGGACATGAGCAGATCCCATTCTAGCTCTCAGCGGTCAGCCCGCAGCGGTCACCTTTCCAGAGCCTGGTGGTCGTGACCAGCTGAGAGCTGAGGACTGACAGCTGATAGCTGCCGCGCCGGAATAAGCCAGTGCTGTTCAGCAGTTTTCCGGTTTGCAAGGGCGGCGACGCACTCCTATAGTGGAGAGTCGGCGCGGCATTATGAAGCTGCCCATTTACATGGACAACCACGCCACGACGCCGGTGGATCCGCGCGTGCTTGAGGCGATGCTCCCCTATTTCACCGAGACCTTCGGAAATGCCGCCTCGCGCAATCACGTCTTCGGCTGGGAGGCGGAGGCCGCAGTCGACGAAGCACGCCACCGGATCGCAAGCGGGATGAACGCATCGGACAAGGAAATTGTCTTCACGAGCGGCGCGACCGAGTCCGACGACCTCGCGATCCTGGGCGCCGCCCGGATGTACCGGGAAAAGGGAAATCACGTCATCACCGGCGCAACCGAGCATCGGGCCGTGCTCGACACCTGCGAGGCGCTCGTGCGCGAGGGCTTCGCCGTGACCGTCCTTGCCACCGACCGGCACGGCCAGATTGCCCCCGAACAGGTCCGCGAGGCGATCACCGGTCAAACGATCCTCGTCACCCTGATGCTCGCGAACAATGAGGTCGGCACGATCCACCGGATCGCGGAGATCGGCGCCGTGTGCAAGGAAAAAGGAGTGCTCTTTCACACCGACGCGGTGCAGGGGTTCGGGAAGATCCCATTCGACGTGGAGCAGACACACGCGGATCTGGCTTCGGTCTCCGCTCACAAGCTTTACGGCCCCAAGGGAATCGGCGCGCTCTATGTCCGCTCGAAAAACCCGCGCGTACGGCTCGCTCCAATCATCGTCGGCGGAGGCCACGAGCGGGGGCTGCGTTCCGGCACCTTGAATGTGCCGGGAATCGTCGGGTTCGGCAAGGCCATCGAGATCTCCGGTCGCGGGATGGAAGAGGAGGCCCGGCGACTGCGTCTTCTGCGCCAGCGGCTGTATGAAGGGGTGACCGCGCATCTGGAGGGAGTCTTTCTCAACGGCGCTCCTCTGCCAGGAATCGCCGGAGATGGCTCCCTGCGGCCGCAGCAGGAGGAGTGGCGACTCCCGGGCAACCTCAACCTTTCTTTCGCGCATGTGGAGGGAGAAGCGCTCCTGATGGGGATGAAGGACGTGGCGGTTTCTTCGGGCTCGGCGTGCACGTCGGCCTCGCTGCGGCCTTCGCATGTTCTGAAGGCCCTCGGGGTCGAGGAATCGCTTGCGCACTCTTCGATCCGATATGGCCTCGGGCGATTCAACACGGCCGAAGAGGTGGACTACACGATCGAGGCCACTGTCAAGACCGTCAATCGCCTGAGAGAAATGTCCCCTCTCTTGAGGGTCGATAGTCGGTAAGCCTCTGTTCGATCGTCTTGAGCTGACAGCTGAGAGCTAACGGCTGAGAGCTTTCCAGTTTGTTCGCTGACGTCCTGCGGGCTCTTCCTTTCTCTGCGGACCTGTTCGAGCGGGTCCGGCGGGGACAGGACTCTGTCGTATCCGGCGGCGTTGGAGCGCTTCCGGGGCTGCTGCTGGCCGCTCTCGTGCGGGATGCGGGCCGGACGGCCGCCATCGTCGTTCCGGATGAGAAGGAAGCGGAACGACTGCTGCGAGACCTCGCGGCGGGCGGCCTCTCCCGTCTCTTCCACGCGCCGCCTCCGACGCTGACTCCATACCAGCGGATCCCCCCATCGCTCAAGTCGCGTCGGGAGGAGTTCTCGCTGCTTGCGACCCTCGCCCGCGGCGCTACAACCGCGCAGATCGAGGCGATCGTGATTCCGGCGCGTGCGCTCTTCATGCGCCTTCCCTCCCGGACCGACTTCGCAAGGCTCTCTGTGGCGGTGGCCGTTGGCGAAGAGGTCTCGCTGCCGTCTCTGGCCCGGCGGCTGACAGAGGTGGGGTATCGGCGCTCCGATCTGGTCATCGAGACGGGGGATCTGGCCGTGCGTGGCGGCCTCTGCGATGTCTTTCCGCCTGACCGTGAGCTTCCCCTGCGTATCGAGTGGGATGCCGACCGGATTGTGTCGGTCCGTGTCTTCGATCCCGACTCGCAGCGCTCGCAGGAGCTTCTGACGACCGCCGTTCTGCCTCCCTTTGCTCCGGCCGAGGAATCGGAGGATGCGCGGGCGGTCCTGGCAGACCGGATCGGACGGCTCCCCTCGGAGGCCGAGCGCACCGTCTTTGCGGCCGCCGTTTCCGCGATGCCGTCGGGCTGGCTCGACCATGCCGCCGGTGCGGTCCGCGTTCTGGTCGAGCCGGCTTTGATTGACGAAGAGCTGGAGGACTTCTCCTCGCGGCTGACGGCCGATCGCGACCCGGACCGCGACGTCTTTGCCCCGGAGGAACTTCTCCATCCGGTCTCCCGCATCCGGGAGGAGCTCCGGAACGCGACGCTGCGATTCGATCGGCTCGGCCTCTCGGCCGGGGGCGCGTCTTTGCGTCTGCCGGCCGAAGCGATCGCCGGGCACGGGGGGCGCACGGCGCAAGCCGCGGTGGATCTGGCGCGGGCGCTGGAATCGGGGGAGGAGGTCTTTGTCGCGACGTTTCCGACCGGCGGAGGCGAAAAGTTGAAGCGTTTCGCCCTGGAGTACGGGCTTCCCATCTCTTCGCAGCGGCAGCCGGGCGCGCTGCTCGCGTTTCCCGCTGAGATCTCGGGCGGCTTTCGCCTGCGGCAGCCGCGTCTGGCCGTGTACTCGGAGAGCGAGATCTTCGGCGAGGAGAAGAGAGCCCCGGCGTACCGCGGCCGCTCGACCGAGGCGTTCCTGTCGGACCTGAGGGACTTGAGGCTCGGCGACGCGGTCGTCCACCGCGATTACGGCATCGGTCTCTTCAAGGGCCTCCGGCGTGTTCCCGTCGAGGGCGAACAAAGAGAGTTCATGGAGATCGGCTACGCGGAGGAGAAGACGCTCTTGCTTCCCGTCGAGCGTCTCGACCTCGTGCAGAAGTATTCGGGCGCGGAGGGTGTGGCGCCCGTGCTCGACCGGCTGGGCGGCGCAGGCTGGGCGAAACGCAAGGCCACCGTCAAGAAGGCGATGCGTGACATGGCCGACCAGCTCTTGAGGCTCTACGCGCGCCGCAGCCTCTCCGAGGGCTTCCCGTTCTCCAAGGACTCCCCCTGGCAAAAGGAGTTCGAGGACGCCTTCGAGTACGTCGAGACGCCCGATCAGACGCAGGCGATAGCGGAAGTCAAACGCGACATGCAGTCGAACCGCCCGATGGACAGGCTCCTCTGCGGCGACGTCGGCTACGGCAAGACGGAGGTCGCCATGCGTGCCGCTTTCAAAGCGGTGCTGGACGGAAAGCAGGTGGCGGTCCTGGCGCCCACGACGATTCTCGCCGACCAGCACTTCCGCACCTTTTGCCGGCGCTTCGCCGCGTTTCCGGTGTCGATCGAGCTTCTTTCGCGCTTCCGGTCCCGCGCCGAGCAGAAGGCGATCGTGTCTCGGGCCGCGGAGGGCTCGATCGACATCCTGATCGCCACGCACCGGATGTTCGGGCGCGATCTGGCTTTTCGGGATCTGGGTCTCCTGATCGTGGACGAGGAGCAGCGGTTTGGCGTGGCACAAAAGGAAAGATTGAAGGAATGGAAGACCTCGATCGACGTCCTGTCGATGTCGGCGACACCCATCCCGCGCTCGCTTCACCTCTCGCTTTCGGGGCTGCGTGACCTCTCGATCATCGAGACGCCGCCTCGCGACCGGCTGGCCATCGAAACACAGGTCGTGCCGCGGCATCCCCGCGTGGTCCGGGAGGCGGTTGAGGCGGAGATTGCGCGGGGGGGCCAGGCCTTTTTCGTGCACAACCGGGTCGAGTCGATCGGCCGGGTGCACCGGGAGCTTTCGGAGCTGCTCCCGGGCGTCCGGATCGCGGTGGCTCACGGGGCGATGCGGGAATCCGAGCTCGAGAAGGCCATGCTGCGCTTCACGTCCCGGGAGGCGGACCTGCTGCTGGCGACCACGATCGTCGAGAACGGTCTGGACATCCCCTCGGCCAACACGATCCTGATCGACGGGGCGGAATCCTACGGCCTGGCGCAGCTCTATCAGCTGCGCGGCCGCGTCGGGAGAAGCGACAAGCCCGCCTATGCTTACCTGCTTGTGCGGGAGGCCACGGCCCTGTCGGAGACCGCGCGGCGGCGTCTCGCGTCGATCCAGGAGTTCTGCGACCTGGGTGCGGGATTCCGTATCGCGGCCAAGGATCTGGAGATCCGCGGATCGGGCAACATCCTGGGCGGCGAGCAGTCGGGACAAATCGCCTCGGTGGGTTTCGAAACGTACCTGTCTCTGCTGGAGGAAACGGTCCGGCAGATTCAGGGTTTGGAGCCGGTGCCGGAGCGGACGGTGACGCTCTCGCTGGGCGTCGATCTCACGATTCCGAGTGCGTACGTCGCGGACGAAAACTGGCGCATGATGATCTACAAGAAGATCGCGCGGGCCAAAGACGAGGCCGCCCTGGAAGAGACGGCGCGGGAGATCTCGGATCGTTTCGGCGAGCCGCCCGACGCCGTGCGGCGGCTGGTGGCGTACGCCAGGCTCCGCGGACAGGCGGAGAGGCTGCGGGTCACCTCGATCACGCGCCAGGCGGGCCGCGTCCATTTGCGTTTTGCCGAGGACGCCGCGGTGGATCCCGAGCGCCTGCTCGAGTTTGTGCGGCGCACGGGCGGGGCGAGACTCTCGCCCGGCCGGGTGCTGTCGGCCCCCTCTCCGGAGGGGGACGCGGTTCTGGGGGAGCTCTCGGCCTGGCTCGCGGAGCTGGAACACCGGGAGGCGGCCTGAGAGTCCGCCGTTTGCCCCCGACCCTCGGATCATTTCGTCGCGTGGGCGGTCTTCGAGACCGGAACCGGGTCGCGGAATTCCGATAGAGTCAGCCTGTCATGGACCTCCGGATGAAAGCTCGAAGCCCGAGCCTTTTTCTCTTTCTCATGCTGGCCGGCGTTCCGCTGTGCGCCGCGGAGCTGGTCGAGAAGATCGTGGCTCGTGTCAACGACCGGCTCATCACACATTCGGAGCTTGAGAAGCGGGTCTCCGTGGCGGCGCAGAGTCCCCAGGCGCCGACGGGTTCGGGAGAGCTGCGGCGCGCGGTGCTGGATGACATGATCCGTGAAAAACTCTTGGAAGAGCGCGCGAAAGAGCTTTCGGTGTCGGCCACGGACGAGGAGATCGAGACCGCCGTCGAGCACGTGAAGCGCCAGTACAACCTGGCCACGGACGCGGAGTTTGACTCCGCCCTCGCGTCTGCGAATCTGACGCGGGAGCAGCTGCGACGGCAGATGAAGCAGACGATCACGCTGCAAAAGTTGATCGGACGCGAGGTGACCTCCAAGCTCGATATCAGCGACGACATGCTCCGTCTCGAGTACGAGCGGCAAAAGGAGAACCTCTACAAGGTGCCCGAGCAGGCGCGCGTGTCGGAGATCGTGATCTGGTTTGCTCCGGCGGACCCGGCCGCCCGGAAGAGCGCGGTCGAGCGGATGGAGGAAGCGCGTGCCAGGATCGCCGAGGGGACCGCGTTTGCGGAGGTCGCCAGGCAATACTCGCAGGGAAATGCGCGGGAGCGAGGGGGCGACCTGGGCCTGGTCTCCCGCGGAGAGCTGCTCCCCCCGCTCGATGCCGCGGTTTTCTCGGATCCCCCGCAGGAGGACTCCCCGCCCGTGCTCATGCCCGGATCGATTCATTGCTTCCGGATAATCGAAAGGGTGCCTGCGGGCTACCGCCATTTCGCGGAGGTCAGTGAAGACTTGAAGAAGCGGATCGGGGAGAACCTCTACGACAAGCGCCTCGTGGAGTACGTCGAGAAGCTGCGACACGAGGCCTTCATCAAGATCTACGATCCGGAACTGGCCAAACTGCTCGAGAAGAAGACCTAACGGACCTGCGGGTTCGCCCCTTTGTCTTGCCGGGTTCATCCGGCCTTACGCCCAAATAGCGCCCCTAATTTTTTAAGGAAAATTCTTTTCCTTGACTAACAATCCTTGGCGAAACTAACATCCCGACCAGTGGTCTAATCTGGCCAGGAGTGGGAGAAAGTGGTCTCGATTTCTTAATCGGGGCAACAACTGAAAAATGGATCGTTTCCGGGGCAGCGCGCCGGCCCGTCTCGACGAGAAGGGCCGGCTCAAAGTGCCGAACCTTTTTCGTCAGCAGATCGAAGAAGCGTTCGGTCTCGAGATGTTCGTCACGTCGCTTCACGGCAAAGAAGTCCTCCTCTATCCCCTGCCGATCTGGCGGGCCCTGGAGGAGAAGCTCGCCTCGCTTGCGGCCATTCACCGGGCCAAGAGGAAGTTCCTGGAACGCGTCAACTATTTCGGGCAGGACGCCTCGATCGACGGGCAGGGGCGCATCCTGATTCCCCAGATTCTGCGCGACACGGCCAAGCTGCCCGCGGAGCTGGTTGTCACCGGCAACATCGACCACCTGGTCGTGTTCGACCGCGGGGCGCTTTCCTCGCGGCTCTCGAGCGAAGACTTCGGGCCGGAGGACTACGACGAGCTTTCCAAGTTGCTGTCCTGAGGCGTGGAGACCGCAACCAGAGAACGGGAGAGGAGAGACGGAAGAGATTGAGAAGCCAAGGCACGTGCCGGCCCTTCTACAGGAGGTCGTCGAGATTCTGGTCCCCGAGAACGGGGGTTTCTTCGTGGACGCGACCGTCGGGGCGGGAGGGCACGCGGAGGCGCTGCTCGAGCGGGGGCCGCGGATCAGACTCCTCGGTCTCGACCGCGATCCCGATGCGCTTGTTCTGGCCAACGAGCGCCTCCAACGCTTTGGTCCCCGCATTGAGCTTCGCCGCGAGAACTTCGCGGATCTCGACCGCGTCCTCGAGGGTCTCCCGCCTCCCGACGGGATCCTGGCGGATCTGGGCGTCTCTTCGATGCAACTGGAGGACCCGTCGCGCGGCTTCTCGTTTCGCCGTGAGGGTCCGCTCGACATGCGCATGGACCGGAACGGCCGCAGCGCCGCCGCCATCGTGGCGACGGCCTCGGTCGAAGAACTAACACGCATCCTGCGTGAATACGGGGAGGAACGGATGGCGGCAAAGATCGCGCGCGGAATCGTGGCGGAACGCAGTCGTGGCCCGCTGACCACCACGCGGCAGCTGGCCCGCATCGTCGCGCGGGTCAAGGGGGCCCGGGAACGGATCGATCCGGCGACGACGGTCTTTCAGGCGCTGCGGATCGAGGTCAATCAGGAGCTGGTCGCTCTGGCCCGATTCCTCGCGGCAGCCGCGAACCGCTTGAACGCCCGGGGTCGTCTGGCCGTGATCTCCTACCACTCGCTCGAAGACCGGATCGTCAAGAATGCGTTTCGCCGGGATTCGGGTCTCTGCCTCTGTCCGGCCAAGCTCCCGACGTGCGTCTGCGGCGTGCGCAGGGTGTTCCGGGTCCTGACACGCCGTCCCGTGGTGCCGACGGAGACCGAGCGGCGGGGCAACCCGCGGGTGCGCAGTGCACGGATGCGCGTGGCCGAGAGGATCGCGCCGCTGTAGGGCCAACACCATGAGCTCGGCCGTTTACGCGCAATCCAAACGCATTCAGAACCTCCACTTGACCCGCGAGCGGGATCGCCGGCGAGGGCGGGAGCTGGCGACGTTTCTGCTGACCGGGCTTCCGATCGCTTGCGTGTTTCTTGCCTTCGCGGTTCTGCACGTCGAGACGGTGCGCGTCGGTTATGCGCGGGAAGCGCGTGCGAAACTCGCTACAGAACTGACCGAAGAGAACCGGCGGCTGCGCGCGGAGCTTGCGCTGGCCTCCTCGCCCGCCCGCGTTGCGGCGCTGGCCCGGCGCGAGAGGCTGGCCCCGCCACGCGTCGGGCAGATCCAGTACATCGAGCCGCCCCCCGGGGGGAGACCCCACCCGTGAGCGCTCTGGGCGTCCGGCGCCTGCGTCTTTTTTCCCTGCTGCTGCTGCTCTGGGGAGCCCTGGTGGTCGGGCGCCTGGTGCAAGTCCAGATCGCGGAGGGTCCGAGATACCGTGCACGCGCGCAGCGCCAGCAAGAACGACGAGTCGAGGTGCCGGGCCGCCGCGGCTCGATCCTCGACCGGGAGGGCAGGGAGCTGGCCGTCTCGGTCGAGGCCTTCTCGATCTTCGCTATCCCCGATGAGGTCGAAAGCCCGAGGAGCGTCGCGCGGGCGCTTGCTCCTTCCCTCGGGATACCGGCCCCGGCAGTCGAGGCACGGCTGACCCAGAAAAGGGGATTCGTGTGGTTGGCACGCAAGATCGATCCCTCGGCGGCCGACGCCATCCGCGCCAGCAAGCTCCCGGGCATCCACAGGGTCGCCGACACGAGGCGGTTTTATCCGAAGGGCCCGCTGGCGGCTTCCGTTCTGGGTTACGTGGGCACGGACGACCAGGGGCTGGGCGGGCTTGAGTACCTCCACGACGCGGTCGTCCGCGGCAAGCCCGGCGAGATCATTGCGCTGACCGATGCGCGCCGCTCGACCTACGGCGAGGCGGAGACAGCCGGCGGAAGGCCCTCACAGGAGGGAGCCACCCTGACCCTTTCGCTGGACTCGGGAATCCAGTTTGCGGCGGAACGGGAGCTCGCCGGCGCCGTGGCGCAGGCCGATGCGAAGTCGGGCAGCGCCGTTCTGCTGGATCCGGTCAACGGTGAGATCCTGGCGATGGCGAGCGTGCCGGCTTTCGATCCGAACCAGTATGGGCGTTATTCCGCGGAAGTCCGGCGCAACCACGCGATCGCCGACGCCTACGAGCCTGGCTCGACCTTCAAGATCGTCACGGGAGCCGTGGCCCTCGAGCACCATCGGGTCACGCTCCAGGAGATCATCGACACCGGGGACGGAGCGATACGCGTTGGCAACGTGACGATCAACGAGGACGGGCACCACGGTTACGGGCCGCTGACCCTTTCGGGCGTCTTCGAGCACTCGTCCAACGTGGGCATCATCCGGGTGGGTCTGCGTCTGGGGCCGCGGCTTCTTTTTGAGGGGGCGAGCGCCTTCGGCGTCGGCCGCCCGACCGGCGTGGATTTGCCGGGCGAAAGCTCCGGCATCTTTCGACCCCTCGCGCGGTGGTCCTCGCTCTCCAACGCTTCGATCTCGATGGGGCAGGAGGTCGCCTTGACGCCTCTCCAGTTGGCTCGGATCGCGGCGGTCGTGGCCAATGGCGGAATGCTGGTGGAACCGCACCTGGTGACGCGCGTGCTTCATCCCAACGGATCGGTCACGATCCGGGAGGCCCCCGCTCCCGCGCGGATCCTGTCGCCTGGGACAGCGCGGGCCCTCAAGGACATCCTGGTCGGCGTGGTCGAACGCGGCACGGGCAGGAAGGCCGCGATCGCAGGGTTGACCGTCGCCGGCAAGACCGGGACGGCGCAGAAAGCGGGGGTCGGCGGATACCAGGCAGGCCGCTACATCGCCAACTTCGTGGGTTTCGCGCCGGCGGAAAAACCTCGGATCGTCGGCGTCGTGGTCATCGAGGAGCCCCGCAGCCATTACTACGCCGCGGATGTCGCGGCGCCCGTCTTTGCGCGGATCGTCTCGCAGGCCCTGGGCATCCTGCGTGTGGCCCCGCCGGAGCAGAATCTGCCGACGACGATGCTGGCCTCCTCGCCCGGGACCGTCTCCTACCCGGAGGGTCTGGTGCCGGTTTCAGCGCGTCGGCGGCGGGCCGCGTCCGTCCCCAATCTGACCCCGGACGCGGTGGGACTCTCGGCCCGCCAGGCACTGGCGTTGTTCGCGCGGCTCGGCCTGCCGGTGCGTCTGCAGGGAACGGGCTTCGTCATCTCTCAGAACCCTCCGGCGGGATCGGTCCCCCGGCCGGGAGAGACTCACACGCTGGTTCTTTCGGAATCCGCCGCGTCAAAGAACCGCACGAGCCATGGCCGCGAGGAGGCGAGCTCCCCTCTTTCCGGTCCGTGAAGCTCATGGAGCTGCTTTCGGTCCTCCCGGAGGCGGAAATTCGCCAGGCGGGTCTCGACGCGGAGATCGCGCGTGTTTCCCACGACTCGCGCCAAGTCCTTCCGGGCGACCTGTTCGTCGCGATTCGCGGGTCAAAGGCCGACGGGTACGAACATGTGCGAGAGGCGCTTCGACGCGGAGCGGTGGCGGTCGTCTCGGACCGTCCGGCACTGGAGGGGATCTCCTCGCGGGCATTGGTCCCATGGGTCCGGGTGGTAGAGCCCCGGCGGGCGCTTGCCCTTCTGGCGGCTCGCCGGGCGGGGGACCCCGCCGAGAAGCTGGTCGTTGCCGCAGTGACGGGAACAAACGGAAAGACGACTACGACGATGCTGCTCGAGGCTCTGCTCGCGCGCCGCCACGGCCGGTCGGGCTTTCTCGGCACGGTTGGGTATCGGACCGGACGCCGCGAAATCGCCGCGCCGCGGACAACCCCGGAGGCGTCGGTGGTCCAGGACCTGCTCGCCGAAATGGCCGCCGACGGCGTGCCGGCGGCCGCGCTCGAGGTCTCCTCGCACGCTCTGGCGCTCGAGCGCGTCGCGGGATGCCGTTTCGACGTGACGATCTTCACGAACCTGACACGCGACCACCTGGACTTCCACCATGACATGGAGTCCTACTACGCCGCGAAGAAGCGGCTCTTTTCCATGCGCAAGCCCGGTGCGAGCGCTGTTGTCAACGTCGACGACCTCTACGGCGCACGCCTGGCGCGTGAGCTCGAGCCTCCCGTCTGGACCTACTCGGCGGCCGGGTCCGCCGCCGATGTGCGGGCCGTCGAGGTCCGCTGCGACTTGAACGGCATCTGCTTTCAGGCCGCCCATACGGGTGGACAGTTCCGCCTCGACTCCCGTCTGCTTGGCCAGCTCAACGTCGAGAATCTTCTGGCCGCGGCCACCGCCGGCCTTGCGCTCGGGATGCCGCCCGGAGAGATCCGGGAGGCCTGTGCAACGGTGAAACGGGTCCCTGGGCGTCTCGAGCCCGTGGAGGCCGGTCAACCCTACACGATCCTCGTGGACTACGCCCACACCGAAGACGCTCTGCGCCGGCTCTTACTGGCGGTTCGCGACCTGACGGAGAAGAGAATCGTGCTCGTCTTCGGTTGTGGGGGCGACCGCGATCAGGGCAAGCGGTTTCCGATGGGGGAAATCGCGGGGCGCCTGGCCGATGTTCCGATCGCGACCTCGGACAATCCGCGCTCCGAAGACCCGGCGGCGATCCTTTCGGAGGTCGAGCGCGGGCTTGTGGCTTCCGGCGTAAGGGAGTATTGGAAGATTGCGAACCGCCGCGAGGCGATCGCCCGGGCGATCGGGATGGCGGACCCGGGCGCGGTCGTTGTCATCGCCGGAAAGGGGCACGAGACGACTCAGGTGATCGGAGAGAAAGAGTTTCCGTTCGACGACCGCGCCGTGGCGGCCGAACTTGTGGGGCGGCGGTAGCGCGGTGAAGTTCACCCTCTCGAAGCTTGCCTCGGTCCTCGGCCTCTCGGGAGACGCGGCCGGCGGCGACGTCGTGCTTTCGGGGGTTGCGGTGGACTCCCGGCGTGTCCAACCGGGAGACCTCTTCGTGGCCTTTCCCGGCGCGCGGGCGGACGGGCACGACTACGCGCGGGAGGCGGTCGCAAGGGGCGCCCGGGCCGTGCTCGGCATGCGGCGACCCGAGGGTCTGCCGCCGGGCCTTCCGGTCGTGGTTGCACCCGACACGAGGGGCGCGCTGCTGGCGTTTGCGGGCGCGATGAAGAAAGAGGCCGGCTTTCGTTTGGCCGCGATTGCCGGCTCCGTCGGAAAGACGACGACCAAGGAGTTTGCGGCCGCGATCCTGGCGCGGCGCGTCGCCGTCGAGAAGACTCCCGGCAATCAGAACAGCCTGATCGGATTCCCTCTGTCGGTCGTGAATCTCCCGCGGGTGCCGGAGTGGATGGTCGGCGAGATGGGGATGAGCGCGCTCGGGGAGATCGCGCGGCTCTCGAAGACATTTTCACCGGACGTGGCCGCGATCACGGTCATCGCGGCAGAGCATCTGGAGTTTCTGGGATCGCTCGACGGCGTGGCCCGAGCGAACGGGGAAATTCTCGAGGGGCTCAAGCCGGAGGCCATCTTCGTGGCCAACGCCGACGATGCTCGTGTCGCCGCGCTTGCCGCGGGGCGCTCCGGCAGGACGCTGCGCTTCGGGAGGGGCGCGGCGGCGGACATCACCGTCCATGACGTCACGCCCGACGCGGCCGGCACGAGGTTTTTTCTGAGGACGCCGGCCGGAGAGGCAGCCATCGCGCTGTCTCTCCCGGGCCTGCACCAGGTCTCCAATTTTCTGGCGGCGTCGGCCGTCGCGATCGCGGCGGGGGCCAGTCTGGAGGACTGCGCGGCTGCGGCGCCCGGCTTGAGGCCCGCCGCGCACCGGGGAGAGTTGCGCCGGCATTCTTCCGGCGCGCTGCTTTATGACGACGCCTATAACGCGAGTCCCCCCTCCATGCGTGCGGCTCTGGAGACACTCAAACTCGTGCAGGGAAAACGAAAGATCGCGGTTCTGGGAGACATGCTGGAGCTCGGGCCCGAGGACTTCTGGTGGCACGAGGAGGCGGGACGCTACGCCGTGGGCCGCGCCGATCGTCTGATCTGTGTGGGCCCGCGCGCCCGGTCGATCGGTGAGGGTGCGATCGAAGCGGGGTTCCCGGTTGCGGAAGTGCGGTATCTGTCGAGCGCGGAGGAGGCCGCAAACCTGCTCGACTCGATGCTCACCGAGGGTGACGCGGTCCTCTTTAAGGCGTCGCGCGCCGTGGGTCTCGAGCGGGCGGTCGAGCTTCTGGCCGGAGCAAAGGCCGGTAAACGGTAAACGTGAAACGGGAAGCGAAAAGACTGCCGAATAGACTCGGGCGCCGGACCGGCGAGCGTTTTCCTTTTTCCGTTTTCCGTTTCCCGGTTCAATTCGTCGGCGGGCCCTGATGCTCTACAAGCTGCTCTACGGGCTTTCCCCACACATCGCCGCGTTCAATGTCTTTCGCTACATCACGTTCCGGACCGCCATGGCGGCGGTGACCGCGCTGCTGCTCGCGTTGGCGCTGGGTCCCCCGATGATCCGGCTCCTGAGACGCCGCCAGATCGGGCAGTCGATTCGAGAGGCAGGCCCCCAGTCACACCTTTCCAAGGCCGGAACGCCCACGATGGGGGGATTGCTCATTCTTCTCTCCGTGATCCTGGCGACCTTCCTGTGGATGGACCTCACGAACCGTTTCGTCTGGATCGCGCTCGCGACGCTCGTTTCGCTCGGGATCGTGGGGTTCGCCGACGATTTCGTGAAGTTCGCCAAACGCCGCAACCTGGGATTGACGGGGCGGGGCAAGCTCATCCCGCAGTTTCTGGTCGCCTTAGCGCTGGCCTGGGCGATCGAGCTTTGGGCCGGGCAGGGAGCGATCACAACGGTGGTGACCTTCCCCTTCCTGAAAAGATTTGTGCTCCACCTGGGCGTTCTTTATGTGCCCTTTGTGGCCCTCGTGCTGGTTGGCTGCTCCAACGCTGTCAACCTGACAGATGGTCTGGACGGCCTGGCCATCGGTTCCGTGGGGATTGCTGCGGGGACGTACGCCATCCTGGCATACGTGACGGGGAACGCGGTGGCCGCGCGTTACCTCCAAATCCCGTTCGTGGCTCGCAGCGGGGAGCTCGCGGTCTTCTGTGGGGCGCTGGTCGGGGCGGCGCTCGGCTTTCTCTGGTTCAACTGCCATCCCGCGAAGGTTTTTATGGGAGATGTCGGGTCGCTTCCGCTCGGGGGCGCGATCGCCGCGGTTGCCGTCATGACCAAACACGAGGTGCTGCTCGCGATCGTCGGAGGGCTCTTCGTGCTCGAAGCCCTCTCGGTCATTGTTCAGGTCGTCTCCTTCCAGACCACGGGCCAACGCGTCTTCCGGATGGCGCCGCTGCACCACCACTTTGAGCTGGCGGGCTGGGCCGAGTCGCAGGTCATCATCCGGTTCTGGATCCTCTCGATCCTCTTTGCGGTTCTTGGTCTCTCGACCCTGAAGTTGCGATGAGAACAGGGCGGAAGGCGGGACAGGGGAGGCGGGCGGGCGTGATGCCGCGCCCCGAGTCTTGCGTCAAAAGCGGGGAGCTTCCGGGGCACGTGTCCATCCTGGGCTTTGCCCGCAGCGGCCAGGCTCTGGCCTGCGCGCTTGCCGATCGGGGCGTCGCGCTCCGGATCGCCGACGCAAAGCCGGAGGAAGCCTTCCCGCGCGAGAATATCGAGAATCTTCGCGCACGCGGCGCGCTCTTCTTTTTCGACGGACCTTCCGAGGACTTTTTGGACGCGGCTGGCTGGCTCGCGATTTCACCCGGCGTGCCTCTGACGGCGACCCCCGTGTCACAGGCCCGTTCGCGGGGAATTCCGGTGCTGGCCGAGTTCGAGATCGCCTGGCGCATTGCCGAGGAGCAGGCGCCAGGCGCAAACCGCTGGGTGGCCGTGACGGGAACCAATGGCAAGTCCACCACGACGGCCTGGATCGCCGAGGTCCTGCGCCAGGCGGGGCGCCCGGTGGCCCTGGCCGGCAACATCGGCGTCCCGCTTTCCGAGTTTCTTTCCGAACGCCGGCCACGCGACTTCGTCTGCGAGGTCTCTTCGTTCCAGCTCGAGGCGATCGAGCTCTTCCATCCGCAGGTAGCCGTCCTGACCAACGTCACCCCGGACCATCTGGACCGGTATGCCGACTTCGCAGAGTACGCGGCCGCCAAGGAGAAGCTCTTTCGGAATCAGGGGCCGGAAGACTTTGCGGTGCTCAACGCAGAAGACACCGCTTCACGTCCCATGCGCACGCGGGCCCGCCGGGTCCTTTTCTCGCGCTCCGCGGCCGTGCCGGGCGGTGTCTGGGCTCGAGAGGGCTGGCTCTCCTCGGATGTCGGGGGGCAGCGGCGAAGGGTTCTCCAGGAAGAGGGTGTGGCGCTTGCCGGCGCGCACAATCTGGAGAATGCGCTCGCGGTGCTGGCGGCGACGGAGTGCCTCCAGGTGCCCGTGGAGGCGATCCGAAACGGTCTGACTCGCTTCACCGGGCTTCCCCACCGAACCGAGCTCGTCGCCGAGGCGCGCGGTGTGCGCTGGGTGGATGACTCAAAGGGAACCAACGTGGACGCGACAAGGAAATCGCTCGAAGGGTATCCGGGCAAGAGCGTGATTCTGATCCTGGGGGGGCGCGACAAGCACGGCGACTTTTCGGCGCTGGCGGCGGTCGTTGCGCGCACCGCCAGACAGGTGCTCACGATCGGAGAGGCCGCCGGAACAATCGAGAAGGCTCTCTCGGGCGCCGTCGCGGTCGAGCGCAGCACCACGATGGAGAAGGCCGTCGAGCGGGCGAACGTTCTGGCCCGCCCGGGCGACACGGTTCTGCTCTCGCCTGCCTGCGCCTCCTTCGACCAGTACTCGAACTTCGAGGAGCGCGGCAATCACTTCGCGCGCCTCGCGCGCGAAATGACGGAAAACGGAAAACGGAAAACGGAAAACGAAAGGGCGAAGCCATGATCCGCGCTTTCCCGTTTCCCGTTTCCCGTTTCACGGCCTGTCATGGCGCGTAAACTCGCAAGCGACAAGGTCTTGTTCGCGGCGCTCGTGGCGTTGTCCTTGTTTGGCTGCGTCATGATCTACAGCGCTTCGGCCGTTTCGGCCGGTGAGACTTCGGGCAACCCGTACCGCTACCTCCTCAGGCAGATCGTGGCGCTCGTGGTCGGCGGTCTGGCCGCCTTTGTGGTCTACCGGACCGATTACCGTTTCTTTTCACGACCCTGGGTCGTCTACGGGACCTACGCCAGCTCCTTGCTTCTCTGCGCGGCGGCGCTCTTCCATTCGCCGATCAACGCCGCGAGGCGCTGGATTTCGATCGGGCCGTTCAGCCTGCAACCTTCGGAGATGTTGAAGATTGGTCTGGTCCTCCTGCTGGCCTACCAGATCTCTCGCAAGAAGCGCCGGGCCGGTGACGCCGAGGGCGCCGTCGCCCCGGCAGTCGTCATGACCGCTCTGGCGGCGGGTCTTGTCCTTGCCGAGCCCGACCTCGGGACGGCGGCCTGTTACGTGATGATCAGTGCTGTCGTGCTCTGGCTTGCCGGCCTGCGCGCGCGTTTTTTCTGGATTGCGGCCGCGGGTCTCCCACCCCTGTTGGCGGCGTTCGCGTTCTCGTCGGGCTACCGGCGGGCACGTCTGCTGTCCTTTCTGAACCCCGAGGCCGATCCCCTCGGAGCCGGATTCCAGGCGATCCAGTCGCTGATCGCCGTCGGGGCGGGAGGGTGGACCGGAAACGGCCTGGGAGGCGGGCGTCAGAAGCTTTTCTTCCTCCCTTACCCCCACACCGACTTCATCTTCGCGATCGTGGGCGAGGAGCTGGGGTTCGTCGGCGCGCTCGCGGTCGTGCTCTGTTTTGCGATCGTGGCGTGGAGAGGGCTGCGGGCGGCCCGGCGCGCGCCCGACGCCTTTGCCGCGTTGCTTGCCTCCGGCGCGACGGCAATGATCGTTGTGCAGGCCGCCATCAATATCAGCGTGGCGCTGGGCCTTGTGCCGACCAAGGGGATCCCGCTTCCCTTCGTCTCCTATGGCGGCTCCTCTCTGGTTGCGTCGTGGATCGCCGGCGGTTTGATCCTGAACGTTTCGCAACATGAGGTCTCACACACGGAGGGGACATGAAGAAGCTCTCAGCCGTCGGCTGTCAGCTCTCAGCTCGGGACACTCGGTGCTCAAGGCTGAAAGCTGAGAGCTGAAAGCTGAAAGCTTGAGACTGAGGAATGAATGACGCAGCAGGGACCTACGTGATCGCCGCGGCGGGCACCGGGGGCCACATTTTTCCGGGGATCGCGTTGGCGCGCGAAATTGAGGCTCGCCGACCCGGCTCCCGTGTCGTTTTTGTCGGGACCGCGGAGGGTCTGGAGACGCGTCTCGTGCCGGAGGCCGGGTTTCCGCTCGAGCTCGTGCGCGCCTCGGGGTTTGCCGGCAAGCCGTGGAACGAAAGGCTCGCCGCGCTGGCCCGGCTGCCCGTCGGTTTCTTCGAGGCCCGTCGGCTGCTGGTCCGACACCGGGCCCGCGCCGTGGCGGGCGTGGGAGGCTACGTCACCGTGGCCGTCGTGACCGCCGCACGCACGCTTCGGATTCCCACGCTGATCCACGAGTCCAACGCCCTGCCCGGCATCGCCAACCGTTTTCTCAATTGCATCGCCACACGGACGGCCGTGGGTCTGGAGGCTGCTAACGCCCACCTCCGACGTCCGGGCACCGTCACCGGTACACCCGTGCGTCCTGAGTTTTTCCGGGTCCGGAGGCTCGAGGAACAGGCCAGGCAACGCCGCGTGCTCGTCTTCGGGGGGAGTCAGGGGTCCCGGGTCTTGAACCGGGCAATGGCCCGCGCCGCTCCCGTACTCTCCGGGGCGGGGCTCGAAGTCATCCACCAGACGGGGGAAAGAAACCTGGCGGACACACAGGAGCTCTACGGGCGGGTCCCCGCCAACTGGAGGCTCGCTGCCTTCTTGCCGCGTCCGTATGAGGAGCTCGCCTGGGCCGACCTCGTCGTCTCGCGCTCCGGCGCCCTGACCACCGCTGAGCTTGCGGCGGCCGGGCGCCCCGCCATCCTGATTCCCTTTGGCGCCTCGACACACGGCCACCAGCTCGAGAACGCTCGGGCCCTGTCCCGGGCCGGCGCGGCGGTGACGATCGAAGAGCGTGAGCTTTCCACCGAGACACTGGCCGGCGTGATCCAGGATCTTTTGTCCGATCGGGCCCGTTTGGCTGCGATGGCGGAGAGCGCGCGTTTGCTGGCCAGGCCACAGGCAACGCAGCAGCTCGCGAGCCTCCTTTTCGAGGCGGAGACGGCACGGTGAGGTTTCTCCGGCTGCGCCGTCTTCACTTTGTGGGTGCCGGGGGCGTCGGGATGAGTGGCCTGGCCGAGATCCTCCTGCTTTCCACGCCGCTCGAGATCTCCGGTTGCGATCTGGTCGCCTCCGAAAATACCGGGCGCCTGACCAGGCTCGGCGCGAAGATCGCTTACGGACACGACCCGGACCACGTGCGCGAGACGGACCTGGTCGTGATTTCCTCGGCCGTGGACGAATCGAACCCGGAGGTGGAGGCCGCAAAGCAACGCGGGATCCCGGTGATCCGCCGCGCCGAGATGCTTGCCGAGATCATGCGCCTGAAGCAGGGAGTCGCGATCGCGGGCACGCATGGAAAGACGACGACAACTTCCCTGACCGGTCTGGTTCTGACGGAGGCGGGCTTCGATCCCACAATCGTTGTGGGCGGGCAGGTGCGTGTGTTGGGGACCAACGCGCGGCTAGGCAAGGGAGACTTCCTTGTGGCCGAGGCGGACGAGTATGACCGCTCGTTCCTGAAGCTCACACCGGTGGTGGCCGTCGTGACCAACATTGAGGCAGATCACCTGGACTGCTACAAGGATCTGGCCGACATTCTCGACTCCTTCGCGGTCTTCGCCAACCGCGTGCCGTTCTACGGTGCGGTCGTGGCGTGCCTGGACGACTCCGGGGTGCGCGAGATTCTGCCGCGCGTCAAGCGCCGGGTTGTCACCTACGGCGAGGCGGAGGGGTCCAACCTGCAGGCCCGGCAGATCCGTCTGGAGGCTTCGGGGACTTCCTTCGAGGTCTTTGAGGGAGGGAAGTGGTCGCTGGGCTCCGTGCGGCTTCCGTTGCCCGGCCGGCACAACGTGGCCAACGCAATGGCCGCGATCGCCGTGGGTCGCGAGCTTTCGATCCCCTTTCCGACGATCGCGCAAGCCCTTTCGCAGTTTACGGGCGTGGTGCGGCGGTTCGAGAAAAAGGGGGAACGCAACGGCGTGCTCGTCGTGGACGACTACGCGCACCACCCGACCGAGATCTCGGCCACACTCGCTTCGGCCCGACAGGTCTACCCGGGCAGGCGCCTGGTGGCGCTCTTTCAGCCGCATCTGTACTCGCGCACCCGCGATTTCGCTCGGGAGTTCGGCCGGGCGCTCGCCGGCTGCGACCTGGCTCTGGTCACCGACATCTACCCCTCCCGCGAGAGGCCGCTGGCGGGCGTCACGGGAGAGCTCGTGGTCTCCGCGGCGCTCGCCGCGGGCCAGTCGAACGTCGTCTATCTTCCTGAAAAAAAAGCAGTTGGCGCCGAACTGGAAAAACGACTCCGTCAGGGAGACGTCTTGCTGACGCTTGGCGCCGGCGACGTCGTGCGGTTTGGCGAGGGCTATCTGGCCGGGGGCCCGCATGGATAGCGAGACTCGTTTTCTGCGGCGCGGGCGCGCCCTTGGGCGCCGGGGCAGACCCGGACGGTGGCGGCGCGTGCTGGTCTCTTGCGGAGCGCTGCTGCTCGGCGCGATCGGCCTCCTGCGGTTTCTCGGCGGCTCGCTCTTCGCGGTCCAGCGTTTTGAGATCTCCGGCAACGGGCGGGTGCGCACCGAAGAGATTCTGAAGGCCCTGGAGCCGTGGCGGGGGGCGAACCTGGTGACGCTCGATCTCGCGCCCATCGCCGACCGCCTTGCCCGCGAGCCCTGGATCGAAAGAGTCACGGTCACAAAGCGTTTTCCCGACGGCCTCTCGGTCCGCCCCGTCGAGTGGCGGGCCGCCGCGCTGCTGCGCGAAGGCCGTCAGCTGCTCTGGCTGAATGCCGGCGGCCTTCCGATTGCGCCCTACGATCCGAAAGCCGATCACACCGAGTACGTGCTGGTGACCGGGGATCGCCGGGTCCTGCCGGAGCTGATCGGGCTGCTCGAAGATCTGCGTCTGCGCCGCCCTGAATATTTCTCGGCGCTCTCCGAGATTGCCGCCTTGTCGGACGGCGGTTTCGGTATGATGGACTCTATCTTCCGAAGGCCGGTTCGTGTTCTTCGGCGGGATGCCCCGGAGAAGATTGACGCTCTTTTGAGGGCTCGAGGCTTGATAGAGAGTCGGGGGTGGGAGGCGCGGGCCATCGACCTTCGTTTCGCGGATCAGATCGTTTTGGAAGGCGCCTACGGAGCCGGGAGCTCCCTGTAATGAGTGAATCTCTCATCGGGAGACGGAAGACGGTAGACGGTAGACGAGACGACTGGCCGGTGCCTCCCTTCGTTTCCCGTTTCCCGTCTCCCGTTTTCCGGCCCCTACATTTTTGACGATGGCGAAACCGGAGAATTTCCTCGTCGCATGCGACATTGGCACCTCCAAGATTTGCGTCCTGATCGGCGAAGAGAGCGCAAACGGCTCCCTGGACGTGATCGGAAAGGGTGCGGCGGCCAACCGAGGCACCCGAAAGGGAAACATCGTCAACGTGGACGCCACGATCGAAGCGATCAAGCGCGCGGCCGAAGAGGCCGAGATCATGGGAGGCGTCCAGATCGCGCGCGCCTGGGTGGGCATCTCGGGCTCGAACGTCCGGTCCTTCAACAGCCGTGGGGTCGTCGCCGTTGCGGGCAAGGATCGGGAGATCAACCCGGAGGACGTGGCCCGCGTCATCGATGCCGCGCGTGGCGTGCAGATTCCGCAAGATCACGAAGTGATCCACGTTGTCGCGAGGGAATTCGCCGTGGACGGGCAGGACGGAGTGTCCGATCCGGTCGGGATGGTCGGTTCGCGGCTGGAGGCGGACGTCCACGTGGTGACGGCTCCCGTGGCCGTAACGCAGAACATCGTCACCTGCACCAACAAGGCGGGCATCGAGGTCGTGCAACTCGTGCTCGAGCAGTTTGCCGCGGCCGAAGCGGTCCTGACGCCCGATGAGAAGGAGTTGGGCGTCCTGTCCGTGGACATCGGGGGCGGGACGACCGAGATCGCCGTGTACCGCAAGGGCTCCATCGCCCACACCGCGGTCATCCCGATCGGGGGCGACCACTTCACCAACGACCTGGCGGTCGTGCTGCGGGCGCCGATCACGGACGCAGAACGGATCAAGAGGAAGTTTGGATGCGCGCTGCGCGCCGCCGTTGGGGAAGACGAGATGGTGGAGGTCCCGATGGTGGGCGGCCGGGCCCCCAAACTGTGCCCTCGGACCACGCTTTCCGACATTCTGCAGCCCAGAGCCGAGGAGCTCTTAGGCTTGATTCGAGAGGACTTAGAACGACTGGGCCTGGAGAAGGAGATCCGCTCCGGGGTGACCCTGACCGGCGGCGGCGCGGAGCTCGAAGGCCTGGTCGAGGTGGCCGAGGGGATCTTTGAGGGGCCGGTGCGGCTGGGCATCCCTTCGGGCGTGGGAGGGCTCGTGGACGTCGTCTCTCGCCCCGAATGGGCCACCGCGACCGGTCTGCTCCTTTATGCCCACAGACACAAGTCGGCGCGCCGCCGGGGCAGACGCCTGGGGCGGGTGACCGCTTCGGTCTCGAAGTTCTTCAGGGAATTTTTCTGAGGGAGTTGGAAATGGCGAGGCGAACCGAAAGGGGACGGAGGGAGCAGCCCATGATTGAGTTCGTTGGCGACGAAAACCGGCACCGGCTCTCGATCGAGCTGGAGGACACGGACGCCGCTCCCGCGATGATCAAGGTGCTCGGAATCGGCGGCGGCGGCTCCAACGCCGTCAACCGCATGATCTCGGCGGGTGTGCGCGGCGTGGAGTACATTGCGTGCAACACCGATCTGCAAGCGCTGCGAAAGGCCTCCGCGCCGGCCAAGATCCAGATCGGGTCCCGCCTGACCAAGGGGCTCGGTGCGGGTGCCGACCCCGACGTGGGCCGAAATGCCGCCCTGGAGGATCAGGAGAAACTGGCCGGGGCCTTGAAGGGCGCCGACATGGTCTTTCTGGCCGTGGGGCTGGGCGGCGGGACGGGGTCCGGCGCCGGACCGATCATCGCCAAGCTCGCCACCGAAGCCGGGGCCCTGACCGTCGCCGTCGTGACCAAGCCCTTTCACTTCGAAGGCAAGAAGAGGATGCGACAGGCCGAGCGCGCGGCCCGCGAGTTGCGCGACCATGTGGACACGCTGATCACGATTCCCAACCAGCGCCTGCTATCGTTCGTCGAGCACCAGACGCCTCTCAACGAGGCGTTCAAAATCGCCGACGACGTCCTGCTCCAGGCCATCCAGGGAATCTCGGACCTCATCAACTGCCCCGGTGAGATCAACCTGGACTTCGCAGACGTGAAGAAGATCATGTCGGACATGGGTCGGGCGCTGATGGGGACCGCGGTGGCGGAGGGGGAAAACCGGGCCGTGCACGCCGCTCAGGCCGCGATCTCTTCGCCGCTCCTGGAAGATGCCTCGATCGAGGGCGCGCGGGGCGTGCTCATCAACATCACGGGAGGCGCCGATCTGACGCTCTTCGAGGTCAACGAAGCCGCGGAGATCATCCAGCAGGCGGCGGATCCCGAGGCCGAGATCCTGTTCGGCTGTGTCAACGACGAAACGATGGCGGGCTCGGTCAAAGTCACCGTCATTGCGACGGGGTTTGACCGTGCGCGGGGCGAAGAGCTCTCGATCGAAGACGAGCCAAAGGCGCCTTCCGCCGGGCGGGCGGCGCGTCCTCCCTTCCTGCGCGGAGACGACTCGGGAGGATTTGGCCCTAACGCTTCGGCGCGCGATGACTTCGATATCCCGACGGTGCTCAGAAGGCAGATGGACTAGCTTCTTAGATGTCGGATTTCGGATTTCGGATTGGGGGATTTGCGAAGACCAGTCCAAAATCCGAAGTCAAAAATCTGGAATCCAAAATCCCAAATGGGCACCGGTGCTCAGGGATCGCGGGGACGCAGGTGTGACCTCGCGGCAAGCTCTCTCTTCCTGCGGATCAGCTCCCGTCGCTTGCGGCGTGCGGCGTCACGCCACCGTTTGTAGGCGTGGGCGATCTTCGGGTGGTGGTGGAGGAAGCGCCGGATGACCCGTCGCACGCGTTGGGAGACGAGCGAGAGAAATATGAGGCTGATCACGAAGAACGCAACCTGAGGCATGACCGGGATCAAGACCCCGATGACGCCAAGGACAAAAAAGAAGATCGCGAGGGCCAGGTTGCGAACCTTGCGCCGGTGGCCACGAAGCAGGCCGTTGGAACCCTTTGCCTGGCGCATGTCTCAGGCCCGCATTATTCACGAACCGCGCCGGCTGCCGCTCGCAGGTCTGGCAGCGTCTTTGCTTCCTTTTGCCAGGTATGCAGGGTGTTGCCAGGGACCTCGTGCCCCCCACTCCCGCGCGCGTCGAGCACCTGGAATGCCGCGTTGCTGACGGGGAGCGAGACGTGCTGCGTTGCTGGGCCTACCTGGACCGTCCGCTGACGGAGTCGGAAGAGCTCTGGTTTGAAACAGCCGAGCCCGGCTGCGATCTCGCGCCCAGTTGCTACCTGATTCGCGACGCCAGCGTGTACTTCCTCTGCGAAGCCCGTGAGAAGAGCCACTGGATTTTCACCCTCGAGAGGTACCTCCAGTGGGCTTGCGAGCAGACATAGAGCTGCCGGGGCTACCCTGACGTAAAACGTCAGGGGGCGCCACCGGGACAAGCGAAAACCGTCAACGGGTCACGGGTCTGCTGTCACGCCTGGCCGCCCGGAACTTCCCCGACGAAGACTTCGTGCCGCCGGGCGGAGTCT
>JBOGJN010000073.1:0-6048 GCA_050745445.1 Thermoanaerobaculia bacterium | reverse complement strand
TTCAGGCGGCGGGGACGGTTCTTCTGTTCCTGCTGTTTCTGCTCCTCTATCAGAAGATTCGCCGGCGGGCCTTCCTCGATTGGATCGCTTCCTGGGCGTTTCTCTTGATCGGGCTGGGCGTTCTGCTTGCCGTCCCCCACATCGCGGAGAACCGGCCGTTTGTCTTCTTGCTCCACGTCGCCCTGCTCGCGCATGCCTTCTTCCTTCTGCGCGGTGTCAGGCGGTTCCGCGATGAGAGAGTCGGCACCAGCACGCTCGAACTGCTCTGGATCCTTCCCGTCATCGCCATCGCCTGGTGGACGGCCGTGAAGGTCGACCAGGCGTCGGGGCACTCGGCGCCGATCGCCCTGGTCCTGGCCGTCTCCTACGTCACGGCAGCGGTTTGGTTCGCGACCTCCCCGGGTTCTGCGGCCGGGCGCCTCTTGCTGTCCACTTCCTTCCTTCTCTGGGGCGTCGAGCAGGCCATCCTGTTTTCGGCCTACCTGCGGTTCTCCGACCCGTTGGAGATGCCGGCGGTCCTTCAGTACGCGAACTTCGCCGCGATGCTGCTCGAGATGATGATCGCGGTCGGCATCATCATTCTCCTCTTCGAAGCGAGCCAGTCCCGTCTCGCCGTGGAGATGCAGCAGCTGATCCATTCCGACCAGCAGTTGAAGGAGATGGGTGTGCGGGATCCCTTGACCGGGCTTTACAACCGTCATCACTTCAACGACGTCATTCGACGAGAGCTCGCCAACGTGCGGCGTTACGGCATCTCTCTGTCCGTATTGCTCGCGGACGTGGACCGATTCAAGGAAATCAACGACCTGAAAGGACATACCGTCGGGGACGAAGTGTTGAAGTTCGTGTCGAACTACTTGAGCTCATGCGTCCGCGAGTCGGATTTTGTTTTTCGGTGGGGAGGCGACGAGTTCCTGGTCCTGCTTCCCCGCACGGACGAGGGTTCCGCGGCCCAGAAGGCCGAGGAGTTGGGGCGGCGGCTGCCCCATATCCCGGGCGCGGAGCATGTGCAGCCGACGCTCTCGGTTGGCTGGGCGACGCACCGCATGGATGCGGAGTTCCCCGCGACGCTTGCGCAGGCGGATGCCCGAATGTACGAGATGAAGACTAAGAGGAAGAAAGAGCGAGAAGAGTGAGCGCCGGATCTCCCGCCTCCCGCAGGAGCCGGTAGACGGCGCGAGCCGGCAGTCCCATCACGTTGCTGTAGGAGCCCTCGATCGCCTCGATGAACCGGGCCCCCAGACCCTGCACCGCGTAGGCGCCGGCCTTCCCGCGGGGCTCGCCGCTCGCGACGTACCAGCGGATCTCCTCTTCCGAGAGTGGGGCGAAACGGACCCGGCTCGTTTCCACGGTCTCCCGCCCCGGCTCCTCGCTGCGGCAGAGACGCACCGCGGTCACGACGCGGTGCTGCCGCCCGGACAGGCGGCGCAGCATCTCTGCCGCCTCGATGTCGCTGTGTGGCTTGCCCAGGATCCGCGGTGGGGAATCGTGAATCGTGAGTTGTGGCTTGTGATTGGGGTCGCCGGGAGGGTCTGGATCGAGGACCACGAGCGTGTCCGCGCCGAGGACCCATGCCTCGGGGCGCCGCCGCGCGACCTGACCGGCCTTCTCCGCCGCCAGCCGCGAGGTGGCCTGCTCGGCCGACTCGCCGGGACGGGTCTCTTCGGCGATGGTTGCCGGGTCGATCTGAAACGAGATGCCGAGCGCCGTAAGGATCTCCGCCCGGCGCGGCGAAGCGGAAGCCAGGATGAGGAAGCTTTCAGCCATCAGCTGTCAGCTATCAGCTTATCTTCTCTGGCTGATCTGGCTGACAGCTGAGAGCTGACAGCTGAGAGCTACCTACGGGTAATACCCCGAGACGGTCCGTGCCTGCAGGTTGGCCGGCTCGACTCTGACCTCGACCCTGCGCCACTTGTCTCTTCCCGCCGAGTTGGTCGAGTAGTACGTCAGCAAGTACTGGCTACGCAACTCTTCGTTGATCTGGCGGTACACGGTCTCCAGGTTCTTCACCGAGTCGATGTAGAACGTCTGACCGCCGGTCGCCTGGGCGAGCTTGTTGAGCTTGTGCTTGACCTCGAGCTCGGTGCCCGAGATCTTCAGGCCGATGCCATAGATCGCGATCCCCGCCTTGCGGACGTACTCGAGCAGCGTATCGAAGTCGAACTTGGACGCCGTGTCCTTGCCGTCGGTCAGGAGGACCAGCGCCTTCTTCCCCTTCACGCCGGTAAACTGGTAGAGCCCGTAGATGATGGCGTCGTAGAGAGCGGTCGAACCCTCGGCCCGCAGACCCCCCAGAGACCGGGAGAGCTTCTCCTTTCGGTTGGTCAGCTTGCACAGCAGGTAAGGCTCGTTGTCGAAGGAAACGGTCAGGGCGCGGTCCTTGGGCCCGACCGAGTAGTCGAGAAAGGAGAGCGCGGCCTGCTCCGCGTCGGGCAGGGACTCGAGCATGGAGGCGGATGTGTCCACCATCACGCCGAGCGAGAGCGGCAGGTTCTTGACGTACTCGAAGGACTCGATCTTTTGGAGCGCTCCATCCTCGAAAACCTTGAAGTTGGAGGCCTGAAGGCCGGCCACGGGCCGCCCCTTATCGGCGACGGTTGTGTAGAGCTCGACGGCATCCACCGAAACCTCGGAGATGTAGGCGGGCGCGTTGACGTAGCGAACGTCCTCCGCAACGGTTCCGTCGTCCAGTGTCCCGAGGACGCGGACGTAACCGAGGGACTTCGAGTCATGGATGTTGACGACTTGCTCAAAGGGGGCCTGGTACAGAATCGCGACGCGCGTCTCGTTCGAGTAGAACTCAAGCTTCTGGAGCGTCTTGCCCTCCGGGACCGCGACGGCGGCGAGGACCTTGGTGGGCCCGGAGACACGGGCGCCCTTGCCCGGCGAAAGGATCCGGACGCGGAAGACGTCCTTGCCTTCGTTGACGGTGTACTCGTCCTCCCCGACCAGGCGCCCCGTTTCCCCGTAGGCGACGACGCGGACCGTCTGTCTGCGCGGGAGGGGGCCCAGATCGACGTCGGCCTCGAACGGCGGGCGTGTTTTCGTCATGACCTTGGTGCCATTCAAGTAGAAATCCACGGCGCGAACCCCTTCGGCCGTTCGTGTCTCGAACCGCTGCAGCCCCGTAACGATCTCTTTGGCGACGGGCAGCACCGCGATCGCCGCAGGCATTAGCCCCGGCTCCCGCGCCTTGTCCACCGCCGTGCGCGCCTCCCCGCGGGCGGCGGCCTCGAGTTGAGGCGGGGCGTCCGGCTGTTCGGGCACGGTCAGTTTGTCCGAGAGGCGCCCCTCGGCGTTCTGGTTGCCGTCGGAGACCTTCAACACGAGGTTGTATTCGCCCGGGTAGAGGTAGCGTCGCACG
This sequence comes from Thermoanaerobaculia bacterium, assembly GCA_050745445.1. GTDB lineage: Bacteria > Acidobacteriota > Thermoanaerobaculia > UBA5066 > Gp7-AA6 > JBOGJN01. The sequence continues at coordinate 2,684 of JBOGJN010000073.1, read as the reverse complement.
GTCAGCGGGATCTTGTCGGTGCCGGCCTCCTCGGTCGAGATGTCGAAGCGGTACTTGAAGTTGTCGATGAGGCGGTCTTCCTTGACGACCTCGCCGATGACGTCGACGTTGTACACGCTCTCCGCTCCCAGCGTGCGTGCCCTCAGCTCGCCTTTGGGCACCAGCAGCGAGATGTCCACGCCGATCTTGTTGGCCCGCTGTTCGGGGAACCGGACGAGCCTCGCGACGTTGAGCGGAGAGGCTCCGGCGGCCGGCTCCGTCGTCATCGAGAGGATCTGGTCCACGCCCTCGGTCTCGACGGTCGGAGGCTCAAAGAGCTTGCTCGCCCCCGCCATGGCCATGGCCCCCGAGCCGAGGACTGCGGTCGTGTAGTTGATCGCCTGCAGCAGAGAGCGGGCGTCGAAGCAAAGCTCGGGGGAAGCCCGGCGCGCCGCGGGACCGCTCGAGCCCACTCCCACCTCGAGCACCCCCTCGCCGTCCAGCGGCAGCCACAACTTGTACTCGGCGATGCCGTAGGGCCTGTAAAAGATCAGGTAGACCTTGCTCTTCAAAACCTCCAGACGTTGGTAGAACCAGATCTGGATCGGGACGAAGACCTCCGGGCAGTCGATCGGGATCACGGCGTCCGGAGGGCCGTTCAAAACGAAGATCTTCGCGCGGTCGCTGTACAGGTTCTTGAACTGCTCGTGCGCGGCTTCCAGGCGCCGCGTGTAGACCTGGCGATAGTCGGTCCGCAGCCCCTGCGCGTCGATCGATCGCCGCTTCCAGAAGGCTTCGATGAACCTGTCTTTTTGGTAATCGTCGGCGATCTGCAGGAAGACCTGCTTTTCCTCGTTGGTGATGATGAGATCAACCGTCTCCAGGAACTCCCGGTACTTCGGGGCGAGCTTCGCCGTGAGCTCCTTGATCTCCTTGTTGGAGAGCTTGCGGCGGATCGGTGCGGGAGTTGAGGGCGCCGCTGTCTTGGCCGCGGCGGCAGCCGGTGACGAGCCGGGCCCTTCGACGGAGAGCTTCCTTGCGTTCGGATCGGAGGAGGAGGCCGAGCGCTGCTTGATGGTGTCGAGTCCTTCCAGAGAGACCTGCGCCGGCGCGAGCAACTGGCTCTCTTCCATCTGGCCGCCCACGACGCTGCCCTGTCGGCTGGAGATCTCGTTCCAGACTCGGAACACCTCGCAGGCGTCGTTGCAGTAGCAGCCGTCCCCGCGTTGCGGGGTGCAGTCGGCCATGAGCTCGGGAAAGCTTTTCCGGCAGGAGCCGGGCGCGAAGATGTCGCTATCGGGAGTGCCGCCCGTCCACAGCCGGCGGGGCTCCATCATGGAGCGCCGGTAAAAGAAGTGGTGGCGGGTCTGGCTGCCCAGTGCGCTCTGAGGGGTATAGGTCCAGATCTCGAGGTTCCGGAAGGTCTCCCGACATCCCTCGGCCTTCTGGATCGAGGTGGGCTCGCCATAGCGCAGCACCATTCGGCCCGCGTCGTGCTTCCAGCCGTCGTACTTTTCGTCGGCGAGGCGGCGCAGCTCCGTGTAGCGGTAGCGATAGCCGGGCCCGAACGGGGGCCGTAGGACGTCCCGCTCCCGCCGTTTCCAGAATTCCTCCTTGAAGGCCTCGCGCTGGTACTGCTCCGTGAGTTCGAGAAAGGCCGTCTCTTCTTCCGGCAAGATGATCGGGGCGACGAACTCCGTCAGCCACCGGCGCTCCTCCTCGGGAAGCGCCTCCAGGCTTTGCGCGGGCGTGGGCTCGGGCCCCGAGGTTGCCAGGGCCGCCCCGGCCAGCGCGAAGAGGGACACGACGAGCAGCGCGAGACGGGCCCTTGTCTTCATCATTTCGAGAATTTAAACCCGGCGCGGAGCGCGGGCTATTCCTTCACCTCTTCCTGACCTCGCGACCCGGTTTCGCGCCGGTCGGCGCCGGCCAGAGCCCCTGCGGGGCCGGCCCCGGCCCCGGCACAATTCCCGCTCGGTGTTCGGCAGGCATCGGAGAGATAATCTCTGTGCACAACCTGCGGGCGTGGCTGACCTGGTTAAAGACGGCGATGATCTATCTCGATAACAACGCATCCACAAAATTGGACCCGGAGGTGCGGGCCGCTGTGGAGCAGGCCCTGGATCTCCACGGCAATCCCTCCTCCGTCCACGCGGATGGCCGCAGGGCGCGACGCGCCATCGAGGAGGCGCGCGATGAAGTGGCCGGCCTGCTCGGCGCGAGGCCCGAGGAGATCCTCCTGACTTCGGGAGGCACGGAGGCAAACGCTCTGGCAATCCTCGGTTCCACGGTCGGCGAGCGCGGCCGAGTCGTCCGGTCGGGCGCGGAGCATCCTTCGGTCTGCGAGGCGGTGGATCGGTTGTCCGGCCTCGGCATGGAAACGGTGTCTGTCAACCCCGAGCCTTCGGGAGCCCTGGACGCCGAGCGTCTACTCGGCGCGGTCCGGGAGGGAACGCGTCTGGTCTCCGTGATGGCGGCCAACAACGAATACGGGGGAATCTTCCCGATCGCAGGACTCGCCGCCGAAACTCGCCGACGCGGGGCGCTCTTTCACACAGACGCCGTGCAGGCGGTCGGCCGTCTTCCGGTCGACGTGCGGCAATGGGAGGTGGATCTTCTCTCCTGCTCCGCTCACAAGTTGCACGGGCCCAAGGGGGTCGGAGCGCTCTTCGTGCGCAGAGGAATCAAGCTTTGCCCGCACACGC
>JBOGJN010000072.1:0-2431 GCA_050745445.1 Thermoanaerobaculia bacterium | reverse complement strand
ACCGAGACGCTCGTGCGGTTCATCTGGCCAATGACCTCGAGCGCGGGCAGACGCGCAAAGAGCACTCCCGTTTGCTTGCGGCGGATCTGGCGGTTCTGGATGAGGTAGAGAAGCGAGAGAACGAAAGAGAAGGTGAACGCGGCGTAGGCCAGGATCGCGAGGGTGACGTGAAGGGCAAAGAGCGTGCCGCGCGTCTCCGGGGTCGGCGCGGAGCCGCGGAAAGGGAGCAAGAGACCGATCACTGAGGATCCGATGACGATCGGGATCAGGAAGGGTCCCAGGGCCTTCTCGCGGTGACGGATCTGGAGGGCCAGGTACGCGATCGCCAGCATCCACGCAAACAGAGAGACCGAGCCTCCCAGCGTGCGGTACGGCACCGAACCCAGGGCGCGGGCCTCGAGACGCAGATCGGCGAACTGGAACGCCAGCCCGCCGGCCAGAAGCAGCGCTCCCGGCCACGCCGTCGAGGGCCTCGGCTGCCGCATAGAGACGATCGCCAGCCCTTCAGCGCCGACGTAACAAAGAACCGCCAGCCAGCCGAGCAGATGCCATTCCATGGCCAAGTACGGAAGTTTACCAAGCCGGTAGACGGAAGACGGTAGGCGTTAGACGAACTTGGGCGCCCTTCGTCTCCCGTCTCCCGTTTACCGTCTCCCGGCTCCGGCCCGGATTCAGCTCTTCGCCGGCGCCTTGCTCTCCTCAGAGCTCTGCTTGTTCGACTCGACCTGGATGTTGATCTCGACGTCGTCGCCTAGAAGGGGCGCGCCGCGGTCGATCCCGTACTCCTTCCGGCTCAACGGAAGGGCCACCTCGAAGCCGGCCTTCTCGACGTCTCCCAACTTTCCGAAACCGGTGTGTTTGACGGGGACGCGGATCGTCTTCGTCACGCCGTGCAGCGTGAAGTCCCCCGTGACTTCGTACGAGTCGTTGTCCCTGGCCTCCACCTTTGTGCTCTTGAACGTGATGGTCGGGTACTTCTCCACATCGAAGAAGTTGGGAGAGCGCAGGTCCTTGTCGCGGTCTTCGACACCGGTGTCGATTGAGGCCGCCTGAATCGTCAGCTCAACTTTCGAAGCGCCCGGGTTGGCGCGGTCGAGCCAGATTGTTCCCGTGAAGCCCTTGAACCGCCCCTCGACCTTTGTGACCACGTGTCGGATGCGGAATCCGATCAAGGAATGCGCCCTGTCGAACGTGAACGTCTCCGTAGCGGCAAGGGCAGGCAGTACCCCCGCCAGGAGTAGCGCAAAGACTCCCGGGACCCGAACTCCCTTTCTCATTTCCTCTCCTCCTTAGTTTGCGAGACTTTCTCGTTCTGTACGCAATGCCCGACCGTCGAGTTTCAGGCCGACTGTCGGACCCCGGAAACTTGACCTCTTAGAAACGTGCCCATAGACTCGGAATTCCCGATGAGGACTCCCTGTCCGGTCCGTTGTCTCCGGCCTTCACACTGATGCCCAAACCCGGCAACCCCTTCAACGCCCGCCAGACCTTCGAGGCTGCCCCGGGGCGCACCGGCGTCTTCTACTCGCTGCCGGAGCTCGAGAAGCAAGGGATCGGCCGGATCTCTCGCTTGCCGGTCAGCCTTCGGATCGTGCTCGAGTCTCTCCTGCGTAACCTCGACGGCGAGCGGATCAAGGAGGAGGACGTTGCGGCACTCGCGCGCTGGAAGCCAAACGCCGAACGCACCGCAGAGATCCCCTTCGTCGTGGCCCGTATTCTGCTTCAGGACTTCACGGGTGTGCCGCTCCTGGTGGATCTGGCGGCCATGCGCTCGGCCGTCGCGAGAGTCGGAAAAGACCCCGCGGTGATCGAGCCGCTCGTCCCGGTGGCGCTCGTCGTGGACCACTCGGTCCAGGTGGACTTCTGGTCGACTCCGGACGCGCTCCAAAAGAACATGGAGATGGAGTTTCGGCGCAACCGTGCGCGCTACGAATTCCTGAAATGGGGGATGCAGGCCTTCCGGGGCTTCGACGTGGTGCCGCCCGGGATCGGAATCGTCCACCAGGTCAACCTCGAATACCTCGCCCACGGCGTCATCGAGAAGGACGGGGTCTACTACCCCGACACGCTTGTCGGCACGGACTCCCACACGACGATGATCAACGGCCTGGGGATCGTCGGCTGGGGTGTCGGCGGCATCGAGGCGGAGGCCGGCATGCTCGGGCAGCCCGTCACCCTCTTGACCCCGGACGTCGTGGGCGTGCACATGACCGGCCGGCTCTCGGAGGGCGTGACCGCGACCGACCTGGCGCTGCACTGCACGGAGATGCTGCGCGCCGCCCGTGTCGTCGGAAAGTTCGTGGAGTTCCACGGCGACGGAGCGGCTTCGTTACCGCTGCCTGACCGCGCCACGATCGCCAACATGGCCCCGGAGTACGGCGCCACGATGGGCTTCTTTCCGATTGACGAGGAGTCCTGCGCCTACCTCTCG
>JBOGJN010000071.1:0-15428 GCA_050745445.1 Thermoanaerobaculia bacterium | reverse complement strand
ATTGTTGCGCAGGAGCAGGTCCCGTCCCCCGGCGCTCACGTAAAGGTCCAGGTCCCCATCCGAGTCGTAATCAATCGGCAGAAGCCGCTCGCCCGCCGGAATCGCCGTCTTGCCGTACCCCTGCTTGCCCGGCATCCAGAGGGCCGCCGGGGTGAGCAAGGAAAGCTCGCCCGAGTTGGCGACGTCGGCGACCTCCACGCTCCGGGCCTGCGAGCCGCGCAGCGGCGCGCCGGCCCGGTATCCGTCCCGCGCCAGAGCCGCGGTCAGCCCCGCGGCGCCGGCGAACACGAGATCCCGGCCTTCGCGCCCGGCGCTCCGCACGGCCGTGAGACCCTGAAGCTCCGAGAGCCCCGGCAGAGGCTTCTCGACGAAGGAAACAGGGACGGGCGAGGCCCGCCTGCGGATCTTCGCCGCGAGCGCCGGCGACCAATCCTCGAGCGGCAACCCCACGACCCCCGGCTCGACGTCCCGACGCGCCTGCTGGTACCGCGGAGAGCCGCGCAGCAGGTTCTCGACGATCCGGAACTTCAGATCGGCCTCGTGGGCGTCCCCGCGATCCAGGGCGGCCTTCGCTTGCGCGAGGAACTTCGAAAGCTTCGGGTCGGCCTGTGACTCCGCCTCGAGCGCTCCCGAGAGCCTCTCCCAGGCGGAAGCGACGCCCGCGCGATCCCCCTGCCCCCGCACGAGCTCGAAAAGGCGCAGAAGCAGGAAGACGTTCGTCGGAGCCTGCTTGAGGGCCGCCTGGAGAACGAGCAGCGCACGGGACCGATCGGGCGGCTCCCTGCCCAGCAGAACCCTGGCGGCGCTCCAGCGCGAGACGAGGTCCTCCGGGTTTGCCGCGACGGCCCGCTCGTATGCGTCGCTCGCGGAGGTCTCACCCGCGAGCTCGCGGCGCACACCCTCCAGAGCCCAAACCCGGCCGTCGTTTCCCGAAAGACGCAACGCCTGTGCGAGCAGCCGTGCGGCTTCGGGCAGGTCCTTCGAGCGCATCGCCGCCACCGCGCCGTCGGCCCATCCCAGCGCCTCCGCGGGCGCCAGGCGCCGAACGGCCTCGAAGCGTGTCTTCGCCTCCTCGAGGTTCCCCTCCTCCAGAGCCGCCAGACCCACGTTCTTCTCCGTCTCGAGCCTCGCGAGGTCCGAGGCCGCGGGGGAAGAGGAAAACGGCGAAAGCAGAAAAGGAATCAGGACAAGACGGAGAATGTTGGCCGGGGAGGTCGTCATCGGCCGGGATCATAAAGGGCGCGGCCCCCGCGAGTCGAGCTTCCTCCGAGAGCCGAGAGCTGATCAGCTAAAAGCTAATAGCTGAGAGCTTCATCCCTTTTCGAACGCTCGTTCGAAAGCGGCGAGCGAACGGTCGTCGATCAAACAGAAGACGATCCTCTCGACCGAGCGCGCTTCGCTCGCAAAGGAGCGTGCGGCCGCGATCGAGAGGTCCGCCGCCTTCTGCAGCGGAAAGCCGAAGACGCCGGTCGAGATCGCGGGCAGGGCGACGGATCTTGCGCCGATCTCCTCGGCGCGCTTCAATGCCGCGCGCACGGCGGAGGCAAGGAGCATTTCCTCGCCGAAATTCCCGCCGCGCCAGATCGGGCCGACCGCATGGACGACCCACCGGGCAGGCAGCTGCCCCGCTCCTGTGACTACCGCCTGCCCCACCGCACAGGTGCCGATGCTGTCGCACTCATCCTGGATGCTGACGCCGCCCGCGCGGCGGATCGCGCCCGCGACACCCGTGCCCAGTTGCAACACCTCGTTGGCGGCATTGACGACCGCGTCGACCTGGAGCGTCGTGATGTCGGCCATTGCGAGCTCGATCCGGGCGGTCATCGGTGCGGGAAGGGACCTTACGCCGAGAGGCCCCGCGCGACGCTTTCCGCGATCCGGGCGTAGGCCTCGCTCACGGCGGACCCGGGCTCTCCGGCCACGATGGGACGACCCGAATCGCCGCCGACCACGACCTTCGGATCGAGCGGGATCTCGCCCAGAAACGGGACCCGCAACTGCTTTGCCGTGCGCTCGCCTCCGCCGTGCTTGAAGATCTCCTCGCGGTGGCCGCACGCGGGGCAGACATAGTAGGACATGTTCTCGATGATCCCCAAAACGGGCACGTTGACCTTCTGAAACATGGCGAGTCCCTTTCGCGCGTCGATTAAGGCGACGTCCTGGGGTGTGGTCACGATGATCGCCCCCGAGAGATGAATCTTCTGTGTGAGAGTCAGCTGGGCGTCGCCCGTGCCGGGAGGCAGGTCGATGATCAGAAAGTCGAGCTTGCCCCAGGCGACATCCTGAAGGAACTGCTCGACCGCCTTCATGACCATCGGCCCCCGCCAGATCACCGGCTGATCCACGTCCATCAAAAAGCCGAGCGAGATGACCTTGACGCCGTAGCGCTCGATCGGGACGATCTGGTTCGTTTCGTTGACGTAGGGCTTCTCGTCGATCCCCATCATCATCTGTTGCGACGGCCCATAGATGTCCGAGTCCATCAGGCCGACACCAAACCCGAGACGCGAAAACGCGAGAGCCAGGTTCGCCGCCACTGTGGACTTGCCCACTCCTCCTTTGCCCGAGGCGACGGCCACCTTGAACCGCACGTCCTTCAGGATCTGCGTCTCCGGCGGTGGAACACCCACGGCGCCGCGCGGCGGGGCCGGCCCCGGCGCCTGGACATCCAGCCGGATCGTCACGGCGTTGACGCCCGGAAGCGCCCGCAGCTTTTCCGTGGCGTCGCGCCGGATCTCCTCGGCCGCCCGCGGCGACTCGGTCACGATCTCGAGCCGGAAGGAGACGTTGCCGCCCCCGACCGCCAGCTCCTTGATGAAACCAAACGAGACGATGTCCCGCGTCAGACCCGGAAACCTCACGGTCCGCAGGACCTCGAGAACCTTCTCTTCGCTGAGCTCCGCCGTGGTGGACATGAAGCCTCCGCCAAGAAAATACCACGTAGCGACTTATCATTCTGAGGCGCGCAGCGCCGAAGAATCTGGTCCGGAGCAGAAGAGCCAGGCCAGATCCTTCGCTTCGCTCGAAGCCTGCCCTGAGCGGGGAAGACAAAGCTCGAAGTGACGGGAGTAGATCCTTCGCGGAGCCTGTCCTGAGCCGAGAGGCTAGGAATCGAACTGACGATGGCAGATCCTTCGCTACGCTCAGGATGACAGGAGGAGGCGAAGGGCTCAGGATGACAGAAAGGAGGAAGGCGAAGGGATGACACGGAGGGAGAGCGCGAAGGGATGACACGGAGGGAGAGGGCGAAGGGATGACAGCGGTGGGCGAAGGGCTCAGGATGACAAGGCCAAACTCGCTTCCCCCCGCAGCTTCAGGATCTCTCGCCGCACTTCTTCCGTGACCCCGTCACGGTCCCTCGCCGAGCGCCCGCTAACCGCGATCGGCTCGCCGACGGACAGCACGACCTGACCCGGCGTCATCAGGAGGCTCCCACGCGGCAGAATCCGCCGGGTTCCGGCCAGACCGAGCGGGAGCAGCGGGAAACCGGAACGCAGGGCCAGCAAAGCGGCGCCCCGCTTGAAGGGGAGCAACTCTCCTGTTCGCGTCCGCGTCTCTTCGGGAAAGAGGACGAGCGAGCGCCCCTCCTGGAGAAGCGCGAGAGCCGCCTCCACCGTTGCCGCGCTTCGTGTCTTGTTTCCCCGATCCACCGGCACGAAACCCGCTGCGCGGATGCTCCATCCCAGAATGGGAACCCGGAAGATGCTCCTCTTCGCCAGGAAGCGCAGCTGCATGGGCAGATACGCCAGGAGGACCAGGATGTCGGAGAAGCTCTCGTGGTTGGCGACGATGACGAAACCTCCTCCGGTCCGGAGCCTCTCCCCGCGCAGGAGGCGTACGGACACCCCGGAAAACGCAAGAATCGTCCGCGCCCATCCCCGCGCAAAACGCAGGAACCAGTCTCCGCGGGGGGGGAAAAAGGCCGCCGGGATCGCCGGGAGACCGTAGAGAACCGTCGAGAAGGCAATCGCGATCCACACGCCGAGGCAACGGAGGACGCGCATCAGGCTCCGGCATGTTAGCCCCGATGCGCAGACCCCGGGGCGCACTCTTTACCGCGGCGAGTCATCCCCGTCGGCGAAACCTCTTGCCTCATCGCACGCCGCGGCGTCTCGAGCAACCAAACGCGAAGTCTCGGCCTCCCCGAGATTTACAGGAGCGAAACCCCCGACATACAATGCCCGATTCAATGGCATTGCCCCAGGAATCCGCCACCGCCATCTTCTACCGGAACATCCGGTGGCTGCGCTTCGTGGACCGCTTCGGCCGCAAGGGCCAGGCGGTCGTGGAGTACATGGGCGGTCTGGCCGAGCTGGCCGGGCAGACGCTCGCCGCTTGCGTCAGCCGGCCCTTCTACTCTTCCGAGCTCCTGCACCAGATGGACGAGATCGGGGTCCGTTCCCTTTCGATCACCGGCATCACGGCGTTCACCACCGGAATGATCATGGCCCTCCAGACGGCGTACTCGCTCGCGGCGTTCGGGGGCAAGCTCTTCGTCGGGCGTGTCGTTGCGATCTCGCTCGTGCGGGAACTGGGCCCGCTCCTGACCGCGCTGATGGTCGGCGGGCGCGTCGGCTCGGGGATCACGGCGGAACTGGGCTCGATGACCGTCACCGAGCAGGTGGATGCGATGCGCGCGATGGCGATCTCGCCCATCCGCCGCCTCGTGGTCCCACGGGTGCTCGCGACCGTCGGCATGATGCCGGTCTTGACCGCCCTGGCCGATGTACTCGGCATCCTGGGGGGCCTCGGCATTGCCATCGTTGTGCTGCAGATGACGGCCCAGGACTATCTCACGAGCATCTGGCAGCAGCTCGAGCTCTCCGACATCGGACACGGCCTCGGCAAGACTGTCTTCTTCGGTTTCGAGATCGCGCTGATCGGCTGCTTCAATGGCCTGAAGGTCGAAGGGGGAGCGGCCGCCGTCGGCCAGTCCACCACGCGCACCGTCGTGCTCGCCTCGATCTGCGTCCTGGTTTCCGACTTCTTCCTGACCAAACTGTTCCTGGCGTTCTAGCGAGTGCCATGAGCGCAAGAGCTACCGACAGCCGCGACCGCAAGCCCGCTTCCGCAGCGCGCGGCGAAACGATCGTCGAGTTCGCCGACGTCTGGAAGCGCTATGCCAGCAAGGAGGTCTTGGCCGGCGTCAGCCTGAAGATCTTCCGGGGCGAAGTGCTCTGCGTCCTGGGGCCCTCCGGCACGGGCAAGAGCGTCGCCCTGCGGCACATCAACGGCCTGACCAAACCCGACGACGGCGACGTGCGTGTCTTTGGAGAATCCCTTGTGCCGCTGTCGGAGGAGGAGCTATCGCCCGTCCGGCGGCGCCTGGCGATGCTCTTCCAAGGAGGGGCGCTCTTTGACTCGATGAATGTCGAGCAAAACATCGCCTTTCCCATGACGGAGCACACCGACAAGCCGCCCGAGGAGATCGCCCGGCTCGTCGCCGAGAAGCTCGAGATGGTCGGTCTGCCGGGCACCCAGAGGAAAATGCCGTCGGAGCTTTCGGGAGGGATGCGCAAGCGTGTGGCGCTCGCTCGCTCGATCGCTCTGGAGCCCGAGATCATCCTGTACGATGAACCCACGACGGGCCTCGACCCCTTGACCTCGGAGAAGATCTCGCAGCTCATCGTGGACATCAACATCCGCCTCCAGACCACTTCGGTGGTCGTCACGCACGACATCGTCACCGCCCGCACCGTCGCGGATCGCCTGGCCTTCCTCCACCAGGGGCGCTTCCAGTTCATCGGCACGTTCGACGAGGCCGCGCGCGGGGCGCACCCGGTCCTCCAGGAATACTTCCGGGCCATGGGGTTCCCGTGCGGCACGGGAACCTTCCCGCCGGCGCGGGAGAATTAGGCCATGGTCGGCGAGTACACGGTCGGCCGGCGGTTCCGCGTGGGGATCGTCGTCTTGATCGCTCTGATCGCGGTCATGGCCAGCATCTTCACGATCGGTAAGCGGGCAAACCTCTTCCGAAAAAAGTTTCCATACGAGACGCGCTTCGACTCCGCTTCCGGCCTCGTGGCGGGCAATCCCGTGCGCTTGAACGGTGTCAACGTAGGCAACGTCCTAGAGGTCGTGCTCTCGGGGGACCCCGCCGACCGCACCGTGCGCGTGGTCTACGACGTGGACAGGCGGGCCGCCCCGCGCCTGCGCAAGGGGACACACGCCTCGATCAAGACGATCGGCCTCTTGGGCGACAAGTACATCGAGCTGGAAGGCGGCACGGCCGAGGAGCCGGTGGTGGAGATCGGCGGACAGATTCCGCCGGCGCCCGGTGCGGGGATCGAGAAGTTGCTCGAAGGGGGTGGCGATCTGCTCACGGATCTCTCCGGGATCGCACGCTCGCTGAAAAAAATCCTGGCCCGGACCGAGGAAGGGAAGGGCTTCCTCGGGCAGTTGACCTCTGAGAGTGAGGAGGGCGCGCGCCTGGGCAACAGCCTCCACGCCACGCTGACGTCCCTTGGCGCAATCTTGAAGAAAGTCGAGGGCGGCCACGGCCTGGTCGGCAAACTTTTGACCGACGATCGCTACGGTCGAGAGACTAGCGAGTCGCTCCAGGCGGCGATCCATTCTGTCCAGAGCGTCTTCGGCAAGATCGAGGACGGGATGCGCACGAACACGAGCGCCATCGCGGCGCTGCTGTCCGACCCCGAAGGGAAGAAGAAAGTGTATGCGCTCATCGACAACCTCTCGGCCGCGGCGCTGTCCCTTGCGCGGGTCGCCGAGGACCTCGAGAAGGGCGACGGGACGCTCCCGCTGCTTCTCCGTGACGAAAAACTCGGGAAGGAGTTGACCAATAACCTTCGGAACTTCTCCCGGAGCCTCGACTCGATCGGGCGCAAGCTGGACGAGGGGAAGGGCACGGCCGGCAAGCTCATCAACGATCCCTCTCTCTTCGATGCCGCCAACCACCTGGTCGTCGGCGTGAACGAGTCGCCCCTACTGCGCTCGCTGATCAAGAGCCGCCAGAAGGCCGGAATCAAGAAGGAGTACGACGAGACCGTCCGCAAGCAAGCCGAGCAGGTCCCGAACACGCCCGAGGAGACCGCCCAGCCCACGCCCACGCGGACGCCCTTGCCCCGATGAACGTGGCGACGCCTTCGGCGTAGGGGCAGGCGAACTCTCATGAACATCTGCATGGTCGGAACCGGCTATGTGGGGCTGGTGACCGGAGCCTGCCTGGCCGACTTCGGGATGCACGTCGTGTGCGTGGACAAGGACGAGTCGAAAATCGCGTCGCTCGAGCGCGGCCACATCCCGATCTACGAGCCGGGCCTCGAGGAGATCGTCACCAGAAACGAGCGGGCCGGAAGGCTGCGGTTCACGACCGACCTGAAGTCCGCGATCGAGACCTCGCTCGCCATCTTCATCGCCGTCGGCACGCCGCCCAAGCCCGATGGCTCTCCGGACCTGACCTTCGTCCGCCAGGTCGCGGAGGCCGTGGCCCGGCACATGAACGGCTACAAGGTCGTCGTGGCCAAGTCCACCGTGCCAACCGGAACCGGCAAAATGATCGAGCAGATCCTCCGGTCGCATAGGAACGGGACGCACGAGTTTTCGGTCGTCTCGAACCCCGAATTCCTGCGGGAGGGCTCCGCGGTCGCCGACTTCCTGCGCCCCGACCGGATCATCATCGGCGCCTCCGACAAGCGGGCGATCGAGGTCATGCGGGAGATCTACACGCCTCTGTTCCTGATCGAGACCCCCTTCGTCATCACGGACGTGGCCTCGGCCGAGCTGATCAAGTACGCCTCGAACGGTTACCTGGCGACCCGCGTCTCCTTCATCAACGAAGTCGCGCGGCTCTGCGAGCTGATGGGTGCGGACGTGCACGACGTGGCCCGCGGCATGGGTCTCGACCGCCGGATCGGCCCGATGTTTCTTCATGCAGGACCCGGTTTCGGAGGTTCTTGTTTCCCCAAGGACACGGCCGCGGCCGCGGATCTCGCCCGCCAGCACGGCTACATCTTCCGCTTGATCGAGGCGACGATCGAGGTCAACCGGCAGACCATGGCGCGGATGATCGAGAAGATCCGCGCCCTCACGGGGCCGCTGGCCGGCAAGACCGCCGCTGTTCTGGGACTCTCCTTCAAGCCCGAGACGGACGACATCCGCGAATCACCCGCCCTGGCGGTTGTGCGGGACCTCCTCGAGGCCGGCGCGGCGGTCCGGGCGTTCGATCCGGCGGCAATGGAGAATGCCCGAGCCGTGCTGCCCGAGCTGACCTACGCGCGCGACGTCTACGACTGCGTCAACGGAGCCGACTTCGTGCTGCTCGCCACGGAGTGGAACGAGTTCCGAGCCCTTGACCTCGAGCATCTGGGACGGCTGCTGAAGGCGAAGACGATGATCGATCTGCGCAACGTCTACGAACCGAAGGAAATGCGCGCCGCGGGATGGAAATACGTGGGGGTGGGGAGGGGATGACCGGTTCGTGAAACGTAAAACGTCAAACGTCAAGCGAGGCTGCGGAGCGTTCCACCTTTCACGTTTTGCGTTTTACGTTTTACGGCCTTTCCGAGGGCGCGTCTGATGAGGGTCCTCGTCACCGGCGGTGCGGGTTTTCTCGGAAGCCACCTGTGCGACCGGCTGCTCGCGGACGGGCACGAGGTGGTCGCCATGGACAACCTCGTGACCGGCAACCCGCGCAACATCGCGCACCTGTCGGGCAAGAAAAGGTTCCGTTTCGTCCGCCACGACGTCACGCGGTTCATCTCCGTGGATGGCCCGCTCGATGCGGTGATGCACTTTGCCTCCCCGGCCTCTCCCATTGATTACCTCGAGTTGCCGATCCAGACGCTGAAGGTCGGGTCGCTCGGAACGCACAACGCGCTCGGCCTGGCCTTGTCGAAGGAGGCACGCTTCCTGCTCGCCTCGACCTCCGAAGTGTACGGAGACCCGCTCGTTCACCCGCAGCCGGAGACCTACTGGGGCAACGTCAACCCGATCGGGCCGCGCGGCGTCTACGACGAGGCGAAGCGGTTCGCCGAAGCCATCACGATGGCCTACCGCCGCGCGCACGGCGTGGACACCCGGATCGCGCGCATCTTCAACACCTACGGCGAGCGGATGCGGCCGCGGGACGGCCGCGTGGTGCCCGCCCTGATCTCACAGGCCCTCGCGGGCGAGCCCCTGACGGTCTTTGGAGACGGCTCGCAGACGCGTTCCTTCTGCTACGTGGCGGACCTGATCGAGGGAGTCCGTCGGCTCCTGATGTCGGGCGAAGCCGAGCCGGTCAACATCGGCAACCCCGAGGAGCTTTCCGTCCTGGAGTTCGCGCGCACGGTCCAGAGGCTGACGAAAACCTCCAGTGCGATCGTCTTTCAACCGCTGCCGGTGGACGACCCGAGTGTCCGCCAGCCCGACATCACGCGGGCGCGGCAAGCACTCGCGTGGGAGCCGAAGGTGCCGCTGGAAGAGGGGCTGTTGAGGACGATCGAGTACTTCCGCGGTCTGTCATCCTGAGCGAAGCGAAGGATCTACCCCAAGGGGCGCAAGCGTCGGGGCAGATCCTTCGTCGCTGCGCTCCTCAGGATGACAGGGGCGTGGCGCTCAGCGCTAGCTGTCGTCTCCAATCGCTTCAACCGGGCAAGAGTCCTTCGCCTCCTGGCATTGCGTCTCCTCCTCGGGTGTAGCCGGTTGCCGCAGCACGTAGGAATAGCCCTTCTCTTCCTCGCGCTGAAAGTTTCCGGGGGCCGTCACCCGGCACACGTCGCAGTCGATGCACTGCGTGTCCACGTAGTACTTGCCGGTCACGTTCTCGGAGAGCCTGTTCAGTCGATCGGCCACGAGCCGGTCAACTTAACATGCCGCTCGAGCCCCTACAACTCGGCACAGAGAGAAGCTGTTAGCTCTCAGCCGGGAACCGACTCATTTCCCGGTCTCGCTGAGAGCTGATGGCTGACAGCTGAAAGCTTTGCAATTAACAGGCAATTAAGGACTCCAGCACGGGCGGTGTGGGTGAAGCGATCCGGGCTAAACTCCGTGCCGTGGCCGGGCGCCGCCGTGCTCTGCTTCTCCTCCTGCCGCTTGCCTTCCTCTCCTGTCGAGAGAGACCGCTCCCCGAGGCCGACGCAAGCGACCGCGACCTGGCCGCCGGCCGCAGGATTTTCGAGCGAAAGTGCGCCTCCTGCCACAACACCAACGGCGACGGCAAGACCGTGACGGCCGGACGCTTCCCTTACGCAAACCTGATCGACGGCGTCTGGCGCAAGGACGGCAGCCCCGAATCGATCGAACACCAGATCCGCTATGGGCATGATCCCATGCCGAAGTTCGCAGGTAAACTTACCGACGAGGAGATCCGGCAGACAGTGGCCTACGTCGTGGAACTTTCGCGCAACGCGCCGGCCGGCGGAAAGCCTTGAGCCGCCGCATCCCTCTCTTCCCGCTGCCGGGCGTCGTGCTGCTGCCAGGCACGCTTCTGCCGCTCCACATCTTCGAGTCCCGCTACAAGACCATGGTCGGGGACGCCCTGGCCGGCAACCGGACAATCGGAATGGCCATGTTGAAGCCCGGCTGGGAAGGCCGCGAGGCGAACCCTGCGATTTATCCCGTCGGCGGCGCGGGCGAGATCATCGAATCGGAGGCGCTGGAAGACGGGCGCTACAACATCCTGCTCGAGGGCCGCTTCCGCTACCGCATCCTGGAGGAAGCCACACTTGGCCCCTACCGCGCCGCGAGCGTGGAAGAAATTGCCTCCGTTCCCTTCTCGACCACCGGAGAGGAAAGACGCATCAGCCGCACGGCCCGGAAGCTTTTCGAAGTGATCCGCGGAGAGCTCGAACTGGCCGCGATCCCCGAAACGGCGTTCTCCCCGGAGCGCCTCGCCTCGGAGCTTGCCCTGAGGCTGCGCTACAGCCCCGAGGAGCTCCAGACGCTTCTCGAGACCGACTCGGTTCCGGCCCGCTTCGGAACGCTGATCGGCCGGATGCTCGAGTGGCAGCGGCGAATACGGTTTCTGGCGCCCTTCCGGCCGCCGGAGCTGGACGTGACGCGGAACTGAAGCGACAGTCGGTCCGGTCCCCTCTCCCCCCGGGAGAGGGCTAGGGTGAGGGGCGGGCTTATCGCCAAACCTCGAGTTGAAACCGGTCCGCTGAAGTCTCCCCCTCACCCCGACCCTCTCCCAAAGGGAGAGGGAGAAGAGCGTCGCTAGTTCTTCGAGGCGTTCAGGGCCCGATCGTGCGCCCAGCTCTTGATCGCCTTGATCTGCTCTTCCATCGTCACGGAGAGGGGCACCGTCGACGAGATCGTCTTGTGCAGATCGTTCTCGGAGAGCTGTCGATTCTCGGAGTAGGCGTCCACGACGGCCGAGATCACGACCTGCTCGATCTCCGCGCCGTTCCAATTCTTTGTCGCCTTGGCCAGGAACACGAGATCCAGCCGCCCCGGATCCACCCGGTTCCTCTTCAAATGGATCGTGAAGATCTGCTTGCGCTCCTCCTCGTTGGGCAGATCCACGAAGAAGACTTGATCGAAGCGCCCCTTCCGGATGACCTCGGCGGGCAGCAGCTGGATCCGGTTCGCGGTCGCCGCCACGAAGACCAGCGCGCTCTTCTCCTGCATCCAGGTCAGAAACCCCGAGAAGATCCGCGACATGGAGGCGTCGCCTCCCTCCCGATAGCCGCCCACTCCCATCTCGATCTCGTCGATCCAAAGCACCGCGGGCGCGACGGCCTCGACCGAGCGCAGCGCCCGCAGGAACGTCGCCTCGGGGGCATCCGTTCCGAAGACCGCGTTCATGTCGAGCCGGAAGAGCGGCAGATTCCAGAGGGTGGAGATCGTCTTGACACAGAGACTCTTGCCGCAGCCGGAGATCCCCATGAGCAGAACGCCCTTGGGGATCGGGATGCCCGCATCGAGCGCGTCCTTCGAGAAAAGCGACCGGCGCTTCTTGAGCCACTCCTTCAACGTGTCGTAGCCGCCGATGTCCTCCAGCGAGAAGCGGGGAGCGACGAATTCGAGCACGCCCTCCTTCTTCGACATCTGCTCCTTCTCGGCGAGAACCTCGAGGAAGGCCCCTTCGTCGAAGGACTTCCGCTGCACGAAGACTTTCAAAACCAGATGGCCGATCTCGTCCGTGGTCAGCCCCCGCATCGCCAGCGCCAGGCGCTTGACCGCCTCATCGTTCAGGCCCTCGGCCGGCAGACGTTTCCGCAGCGTGGCGTCCAGGATCCGGATGATCTCCCCTTCGTCGGGCAGCTCGTACTCGACGACGTAGACCTCCTTCTTGGCCTCCTCGGGGATCGAAAGCCGGGGGGAGACGAGCAACACGTGCCGTCCGCGGTCTTTGAGCCCCCGGTAGAGATCCCTCAGGCGGCGCACGACCTCTGGCCGCCCGTCCGGCGAAGTCGGAAAATCCTTCAGCACATAGAAGCCCTTCCCCGACGCCTGGAGAATCGCTTCGAGCGCGCGCAGCGGATCGCGGGTTTCGGCCACCGGCACTCCATCCACGACGAGCCCATCCACGACCGACCAGATCCCCAACGGAGCCGGCTGGCCGTAAAAGGTCTTGGCCAGATGCTGGGCCAGACGCTCCACACGAGACTCCTCCCAGCTCTGCACATAGATGAGCGGATGGCCTCCGATCAGGGCCTTGCGGATCCTGTCGATCCCCTTGGGGGCCGCAGAAACAGGGGGCGCAGTCGCGCTGCTCATCGGGAGTCCATTGTAGCGCGCCGTTTGACGGGGCGGTCCAGTGTCGGGAATTCAGGGTCGAGAGTCGGCCTTCTTTCGCTCTGCTACCCACCTTCAACTCTTGACCCTCAACTCTCGACTCTCGACTCTCGACTTCTCGTAGAATGCCCCTCCATGGCAAATCCGGAACATCTGGTGCTGCTTCTCTCGACCGAGTGGAACGCCTGGCGCAGCCGCAACATGAACGTCACGCCGGATTTGACCGAATCGAACCTCTCGGGCAGGGACCTCTCGCAAAAGGATCTCAAACGGGCGGATCTCTCCGGCGCAGACCTCTCGGGCGCCACACTCGCCGGGACGGATTTCGCCCGCGCCACACTGGCCAACACCCGGTTCGCGGGCGCCTCGGCGCCCGGCGCCGTGTTCGAACACTGCAAGCTCGATCTGCTCGTCTTGACGAAGGTCTTCCTCGCCGGCGCTCGCCTGCGTTCGGCGTCTCTCCAGGGCTGTCAGCTGATGGGCGCCGATTGCGCGGGGGCGGACTTCTCGCTCGCCAAGCTCGAGGGAGCGGACGTCTCGGGCGCCAATTTCGCGGGAGCCAACCTCACGGAGGTCAGCTTCCGCGGCGTCAAGACCGTCGGCGCGCACTTCGACGGTGCCGATTTCTCGCGCTGCCTTTTCGAGAACGTCGCTGCGGTCCGCGGCTCCTTCCCAAACGCGAAATTCGAAGGGGCCAACCTGAAGGGCGCGGACTTCTCGGGAGCCGATCTGCGGCGCGCGAAGTTCGCGCGCGCGAGCCTCCGGCAGACGACGCTGAATGCGGCCAACTGCGAGGGAGCGGATTTCACGGAGGCGGACATGGAGATGGCCTCCGCGCTGGAAACGAACTTCTCCGGCGCCTGCTTCGACCGCACGAAGCTGCGCAAGGCCGAGCTGCGGCGGTCGGTCTTCCTCGACGCCACCGGCAAGAACGTGAGCTTCACCGAGTCCAAGCTCGGGGAGGTGGACCTGCGCACGGCGCGGTTCGAGAGCGCGAACTTCCAGGGCGCCGACCTTTCCAAGGCCATCCTCTCCCGCGCCAACCTGAAGCCTTTCTCTTTTGTCGGCGCGCGGTTTTCGGGAGCGGACGCCTCGGAAACGCAGGCCGAGGGGGTCAATTTCTCCCGGGCCGATTTCTCGCTTGGAAATTTCCGGCTGGCAGACTTGCGGCGAGCGAATCTCTCCGGATGCCGCGCCTTCGACACCGACTTCTCCGGCACGATGCTGGTCGGAACCGACTTCACGGGAGCCAGTCTCCAGGAGGCGGACCTGCGCTTCGCTCGCGCCATCGGGGCGAACTTCACCAAGGCCAATCTTTCCGGAGCCGACCTCGCCAATGCGGACCTCTCCGAATCAATCTTCAAGAAAGCCAAGCTCTGGGGCGTTACGGCCCGGCGCGCGAGGTCCTCTGGCGGAAGAAGCCTGGTCTTCTCGCTTTCCACCATGTTCTCGAGGACGAAAGAGAAGAAGACGAAGTCCCTGGACGAAAAAGAAAGGCCCGCCTGAAGCGGATCGCCTCTCTGGAGGCTGCCGCGGTCAAGAAACCGCCGCACCGGACCGGAAAACGGTAAACGGGAAACGGGAAACGAAAGTAGCGCTGGTCCCCTCGTTTCCGCGCAACCCGGTCCAAAATGTCAACTATCTACCAGGCCGATCAGTTAGACGTCGGCACGCTCGTGAGCTCTCGCATCTTTCTCAAAGGCAGTGTTGGCGTAACCGAGCTGAACCACCTGCTGGAGATACCCGGGCAGAAAGGCAGCAATCGAGCCGGCCTGTTCATATTGGTGGACGTGGCGGAACTCGTGGCTGAGTAGGCAAAAAGTCTCGTGCCCCCTGCAGATGAAGACGGAGTGTCCGAGAGTGAGGCCAACCATGCCGGGACCCAGCAGACCGGCTTGTAGCGCAGCAGCGCGCAGGGCTGGATCCTCGGGCAAGGGCAGGGCATCGACCAGAGCGACTCGAATCCTCTCCGGCTGGGCTACCCCCACTCCTCGCGCAAGCTCCCGTTCGCGTTCGCTAGGTGCTCGACCTGAACTGGCCACCTGCAGGGCCTGTTCTTCAGCCCAAGCGATCGCCTTCGGCAGCAGGAGCGGTAGAGCTGCTTGAAGATCCACGACCCCCTCCTCTCCGACGTCTAGAGCTTTCGCGTCAGCGGCGAGCGAGCCGAAATTCGAGACGAAGGGAACACCCCAAATCTGTAAGCCATGTTCCCGGTCTAAACTGTCAACGATCTACCCGGCCGTTCGTGGATCGCTTCTCACTCAGCAAGCCCTCTGACACCAAGGGAACGCACGCGAGCAAAAGGCCCAGGAGGGCCGATCCGAACGGTCCCGGCGCCTGAGGGCGAGCCACCAGCCACCACGTCACGCCCCCGATCACTCCCCCGATACACCACATTGCGTTGAGCACGATTCTGCTGGGCCTCCCAATGAGGTAGACCGTCATGGCAACCACGAACATGAAGCACACGCCCGCAGCGATTCCAGCGAGAAACGCGCGCGCCGACATCTCCACCCACCATAAATCGAAAACGCCAATCGAGACGCCACCAGCCACCGAAACGCCGAGCAAGAACACGAACGATGGCCGCTCCGCCTCGGCATTTTTCGCGACATCGGTCATCTAGGTCTGCCGAACGGTTTGCGGCTCAGCGGCGAGCGCAGCGAAGCGGAGCGGGCCTGCGTGCCGAAGCCTTTCGCCTCCGCCGACGCTTGGACGGACTGGTGGCGAAGGCAGGTCCGCTGGAGCGC
>JBOGJN010000070.1:0-2954 GCA_050745445.1 Thermoanaerobaculia bacterium | reverse complement strand
GATTCGAAGCCGCTTACTCCCCTCAATTCGAAATTCGAAATTCGAAATTCGAAATCAGATTCGAAGCCTCCTTCCCCCGACAATTCGAAATTCGAAATTCGAAATTCGAAATCAGATTCCAAGCCTCCTTCCCCCGACAATTCGAAATTCGAAATTCGAAATTCGAAATCAGATTCCAAGCCTCCTTCCCCCGGCAATTCGAAATTCGAAATTCGAAATTCGAAATCCCCCACTTCCTGATGTCCCGCTTCCTCATCGTTCCCGCCGCCGGCAGCGGCACGCGTCTCGGGCGCTCCGAGCCCAAGGCCCTTGTCCCGCTGCTCGGCCGTCCGCTCCTCCTCTGGACCCTGCAGAGCCTCTCCTCGATTCCCTTTGCGCGCACGGTGGTCGCGGTGCCGCCGGAGCGAGTCTCGGACTTCGAGGCGCTTCTGCAGGGCAGATGTGAGGTGGTTGCCGGGGGGCAGACCCGCGCGGCTTCTGTGCGGCAGGCCTTCGAGCGCCTGGGCGCGAGTTCCGAAGACCTCGTGTGCATTCACGATGCCGCCCGGCCGCTGGTGACGGCGCACGAGGCGGCCGAAGTCCTGGCGGCGGCGGAGCGCGTCGGGGCCGCGGTGGCGGTGATACCCGTCGTGGACACGGTCAAGCGAGTCAAGGGCGCGCGAATCGTCGGGACGGTGGATCGCGAAGGCCTCTTCGCGGCCGGAACGCCGCAGGCTTTTCGGGCCGCCCTGCTCGCGCGGGCGCTTGGAGCCGGCAAAGAGGCGACGGACGAAGCGGCCCTCTGCGAATCGCTCGGCATCCCGGTCGCCGCGGTGGCGGTTGCGCGGCTGGGTTTCAAGATCACGACGCCGGAAGATCTGGAGATCGCGAAGGCGGTTCTGAAGACCCGGAAGACCGAAGACGGGAGACGGTAGAGGTGTCCGCTCGCGTTGGGATCGGCTTTGACGCGCACCCGTTCGTCGCCGGCCGGAAGCTGCGCCTGGGCGGCGTGAGCGTCCCGCACGATGCGGGGCTCGAAGGGCACTCGGACGGCGACGCGCTGCTTCACGCCCTCACGGATGCCGTCCTCGGGGCCGCGGGGCTCGGCTCGATCGGCGACCACTTTCCGCCGAGCGATGCGGCCTGGAAGGAGGCGGACAGCGCGATCTTTCTCCGAAAGGCCCGGGACCTTGCCGCGGAGCGCGGATACGAGATCGGAAACCTCGATGCCCTCGTCATCACGGAATCTCCGAAGATCGCGCCCCACGTTGCGGCAATCCGAGCGCGGATCGCCGAGATCCTCGGCGTCGATCCGGGCGCGGTCAGCGTGCGCGGCACGAGCACGAACGGTCTGGGGTTCCCCGGCCGCGGCGAGGGCCTGGCAGCCATGGCCGTCGTTTCGCTAATTTCGAAATCCGAGATACGAAATCCGAAATCCTGATGTCCTGGACAAATCCGAAATCCGAATTCCGAAATCCGAAATGATCTTAAGCCGCCTCCATCCCATCGAGGAGGCCATCCGCTCGCGCCCGCGCCAGGTCGAGTGGGTCCTGTTCGACACGGCGCGTCGCGACCGGAGGATCAACGGCTTGAAGAACCTCTGTCGGGAAAACGGCGTCGCCCTCCGTTATGGGCAGAGGCAGGCTCTGGAGCGGCTCGCGGGCCCTTCCCACCAGGGAGCCGTGGCGCGGCTGGCCGCCCGGGACTATCTGCCGGAGGAGGCCGCGCTCGAGGGGCAGAGAGGGAAGCGCTTGCTCTTCCTCCTCGACCAGATTCAGGATCCTCAGAACCTGGGCGCGGTCCTCCGGGTCGCCGAGGGCGTGGGCGCCCGTGTGGTCGTGCCCGAGCGCGGATCGGCCCCGCTTTCGCCGGCCGTTGCCCGCAGCTCCGCGGGCGCCCTCGAACGGGTGCCGGTCGTGCGCGCCAGAAATCTCGTCAGATTTTCGCAACTCCTTAAAGATCAAGGGTTTCATGTGGTCGGCCTGGACCCGGCCGGAACCGACCTTTACGGGCTGGACTTGACCGGAGACCTGGCGCTGGTGCTGGGAGCCGAGGGCAGAGGCATCCGGCGATTGCTGCGAGAGTCTTGCGACCAGTTGGCCAGGCTCCCGATGAGGGGGGCTCTCGGCTCTCTAAACGTCTCAACGGCCGCTGCGGCCGCCGGCTACGAGGCCCTGCGCCAGCGGGAGTTCGCCTCGGAAGCCCCTTGATCCTTTGACTTTACGCTGTTAGACTGCGGCGTTCGCGTCTGCAGGGATGGGTGTGCTCTTTGAAGGCCGGCCAGGGGCCGGGAGACCGCAAGGTGCCCCGACGGGTGTCGTCGCCGGCGTAGCTCAATGGTAGAGCACCCGATTTGTAATCGGGAGGTTGCGGGTTCAAGTCCCATCGCCGGCTCCAGGTAGGAATCGGGCGGACGCGGGAAGGTGGACGGGCCGCGCGGAGTCGATCGGGGTGGTTCCAACTTTTTTCTCTTGAGCTCGGGCAGGTGGCCGAGTGGTTAATGGCAGCAGACTGTAAATCTGCCGCGCTTCGCGCTACGGAGGTTCGAATCCTTCCCTGCCCACCATGGAACGGAAAACGGGAAACGGGAAACGGAAAACGATGAGGAGGCGGTCTGCGATGGGTTGCCTGACTTCGATTCCCGTTTCCCGATTCACGTTTCGCGCGGTGAAGCCGAATGCGGGAGTAACTCAGGGGTAGAGTCACAGCCTTCCAAGCTGTTGGTCGCGGGTTCGAATCCCGTCTCCCGCTCCATGGACGGAAAAACGGGAAACGGGAAACGGAAAACGATGGTGGTGACTTGTGACGATGTCTGTGCGTCGAGAAACTTCGTTTCCCGTTTTCCGGTTCCCGGCGGCAGCGCCCACGTAGCTCAGTCGGTAGAGCACGTCCTTGGTAAGGACGGGGTCACCGGTTCAAGTCCGGTCGTGGGCTCCACCGAGACGGAAACTTCGAACCTGAATCTCAAGTAGAGA
>JBOGJN010000069.1:0-3544 GCA_050745445.1 Thermoanaerobaculia bacterium | reverse complement strand
GTGACGGGCGCCTCGCGAGGCATCGGCGAGGCGGTCGCACGGCGGCTCGCCGCTGAAGGAGCGAGCGTCGTCGTCGCCGCGAGGAGAACCGAGGCGCTCGCGCAGGTCGTCGGTGAGATCCAGCGCGCGGGGGGGAAGGCCGCCGCTCAACCGCTCGATCTGGCGCAGGTCTCCTCCATCGAGGCCGCGGTGAAGGGCGCTCTGGAGGCGTTTGGCCAGCTCGATGTCCTGGTCAACAACGCCGGCGTCACCGAGGACAACTTGCTCTTGAGGATGTCGAAGGAGGCGTGGGACACGGTCCTCGCGACGAATCTGACCGGGGTTTTCTTGCTGACACAGGCGGTCGCCAAGTCCATGCTGCGCCGACGTTACGGACGCATCGTCAACGTCACCTCCGTCGTGGGGATGATGGGCAACGCGGGACAGGCGAACTACGCGGCCTCCAAGGCGGGCCTGATCGGCTTCACCAAGTCGGTGGCGCGCGAGTTGGCCTCGCGCAACATCACCTGCAACGCGGTCGCGCCTGGTTTCATCGCGACGGCCATGACGGAAAAGTTGACCGAGGACGCCCGGGAGGCGCTCTCCGGCCAGATCCCGCTGGCGCGGCTCGGAACGCCGGAAGACGTGGCCGGCGCGATCGCCTTCCTCGCCTCCGAAGAGGCGTCCTACGTCACGGGACACGTCCTGAACGTGTCCGGGGGTCTGTACATGTAAGGACGCAGGAGGTAGGACGTAGGACGTGGGGAATGGCCCGGCCCGTACGTCCTTCCACCTACCACCTACGTCCTGCGTGTTCCAGTGCTTGCCTGGAACACGCATCTAGGGAAGAATACGGCGACTTTCGGAGCGAAGAAGGGGGACGGAATGAGTGTGGAAGAGAAGGTGAAGAGCATCATCGTCGAGCAGCTCGGCGTGGACGCCAACGAGGTAACCCCGGACGCTTCCTTTGTTGATGACCTCGGCGCAGATTCTCTGGACACCGTGGAGCTCGTGATGGCATTCGAGGAGGCCTTCAATATCGAGATTCCTGACGAAGCCGCCGAAAAGATCCAGAAGGTCAAGGACGCCATCGCGTACATCGAGAAGAACTCCGCGCACAACTGATCTCCCATGCCCCGCTTTTCCTCTCCGCGCCGGGTGGCCGTGACGGGGCTGGGCCTCGTCTCTCCGCTCGGGATTGGGAACGCCGAGAATTGGAAGGCGCTTCTCGAGGGCCGGAGCGGCATCGGCCCCATCACCCGCTTCGACCCGTCCGCCTTCACCTGCCGCATCGCGGGAGAGGTGAAGGGGTTCGATCCTTCGCGCTACGTCGAGAAAAAAGAGATCAAGAAGATGGACACCTTCATCCACTACGCGATGGCGGCGGCCCATCTGGCGATGGAGGACTCGGGGCTGCCCGTGACGGACGAAAACCGCGAGCGGATCGCGGTCGTGGTCGGCTCGGGCATTGGGGGGCTACCGATCATCGAGGACACGCAGAAAAAGTACGTCGAGAGCGGCGGCAACCCCCGGGTCATCTCCCCCTTCTTCATCACAGCGCTCATCGTGAATGAAGCCGGCGGAAACATCTCGATCAAATATGGCTTGAAGGGGCCCAACCTGGCGACCGTGACGGCGTGTACGACCGGCGCCCATGCGGTGGGGGAGGCTTACCGGCTGATCCAGTACGGCGACGCGGACGCGGCGATCGCCGGAGGCACGGAGTCGGTCATCACACCGCTCGCGGTGGGAGGCTTCGCCGTCATGCGGGCCCTTTCCACCCGCAACGACGAGCCGCAGCGCGCCTCCCGCCCCTGGGACAAGGACCGCGACGGCTTTGTCATGGGCGAGGGCGCGGGGCTCGTGATCCTGGAGGAGATGGAGGCGGCGAAGAAACGGGGCGCTCGTATCTATTGTGAGCTCGCCGGCTACGGCCTCTCGGGGGACGCGTACCATATCGCGGCCCCCTCGGAAAACGGCGATGGTCCCGCCCGCGTCATGAAGAACGCCCTCATGGACGCGGGCATCAAGCCGGAGCAGATCGACTACATCAATGCACACGGCACCTCGACGCCGGCCGGCGACAAGGTCGAAACGATGGCGATCAAGATGGTGTTCGGCGATCACGCTCGGAAGCTCGCCGTCTCCTCGACGAAGTCCATGACGGGTCACCTGCTCGGGGCGGCCGGGGGGGTCGAAACGGCGATCTGCGCCCTGGCAGTTCAGGATCAGGTCCTTCCCCCCACGATCAACTACGAGACACCTGATCCCGAGTGCGACCTCGACTACGTTCCCAATGAGGCGCGGCGGACCCGCGTTCGCTACGTTCTGTCCAGCTCGTTTGGCTTCGGGGGCACCAACGCGTGTCTCATCCTGAAGAAGATGGAGTGAGGAATTTGTGATTGGTGATTGGTGATTTGTGATCAGGGCGGAAAAGAATTGTGAGCTGTGAATATGTAAGCGAATGCTTACGCTTCGCTGAAACTGATAACTGATAACGGCTTCATGAACTCCCTGGTCGCCATCGCCTACGTTCCCGACACGGAGACCAGGATCAAGATCGGAGCGGACGGCAGGTCCATCGACGAGTCCGAGGTCAAATGGATCGTCTCCCCTTATGACGAGTTCGCGCTCGAAGAGGCCCTGAGGATCCGGGAGGCAAAGGGGGCGGGCGCAGTCACGGTCGTGGCGCTCGGCCCCGAACGATCGAAGACGGGGCTTCGGGAGTGTCTGGCCCGCGGCGCCGACGGGGCGGTCTGGATCGATTCGGGGGACTCCCGCTACCTGGACGCTTTGGCTACGGCGAAGGCCCTCGCGGCCGTGGCGAAGGAGAGCTCTTACGATTTTCTCTGGTTCGGCCAGAAGGCAGTGGGCTACGACGAGTCCTTGGTCGGCCCCATGGTGGCGGAGCTGCTCGATTGGCCGCACGTCGGCAACGTCGTGAAGCTCGAGGTGCAGGAGGGCAAAATCACCGCACACCGCGAGATCGAAGGCGCGCACGAAGTGGTCGAGTCGCCACTGCCGGTGGTGCTCACGGCGCAGAAAGGCTTGAACGAGCCTCGCTACGCATCCTTGAAGGGCATCATGGGGGCCAAGAAGAAGCCGATCACCGAGAAGAAGCTCGCCGAGATGGGCATTGCCGAGGCGGACCCTTCCCGGGCCAGGGTCCGCTGGCGCAAGTTGGAGCTGCCGCCGCCGCGGCAGGCCTGCAAGTTCATTGCCGCGGACGATCCCGCCGCGGCCGCCAGGGAGCTGGTTCGACTGCTGCGGGAAGAGGCGAAGGTGATTTGAGAATTTCGAATTTCGAAATTCGAATTTCGAAATTGTCATGAGATTCCTCGTCTTCATCGAGCAGCGAGAGGGCAAGATTCGCAAGGCCTCGCTCGAGGCCCTGACGCTTGCCTGGAAGCTCTCCGGAGGCCCGGCGGCGGCGGTGCTGCCGGGCAAAGACGTGACCGCGCTCGCGAAGGATCTCGGAAAGTATGGCGCGGACGTCGTTTACGTTGCGGACCGAGAGGAGCTCCATCTCTACAGCAACAAAGGGTATGTGGGAGCGCTCGACGCG
>JBOGJN010000068.1:0-2801 GCA_050745445.1 Thermoanaerobaculia bacterium | reverse complement strand
CGACCTGATCACGCCCATTGCGATGGAGAAGGGTCTGCGGTTCGCCATCCGGGAGGGTGGCCGCACCGTGGGCGCCGGAACCATTACGGAGATCCTGGAGTAGGCGGGAAACGGGAAACGGAAAACGGAAAACGAGGGAGGCGGAAGCGAGACGAAAGCGTGAAGACGGAGAGTCGTTTCGAGATTCCCGTTTTATGCGCGTAGCGAGCAAACCATGAAAAACGACAAGATCCGCATCCGCTTGAAGGCGTTCGACTACCGCCTCCTGGACCAGTCGGCGACCGAGATCGTGGACACGGCGCGGCGCACCGGCGCCAAAATCGCCGGCCCGATTCCGTTGCCGACCCAGATCTCCCGATACACGGTCAACCGCTCCCCGCACATCGACAAGAAGTCGCGCGAGCAGTTCGAGATGCGAACGCACAAGCGGCTGCTTGACATCCTGGAGCCCACATCCCAGACGGTGGACGCGTTGATGAAGCTGGAGCTCCCGGTCGGCGTGGACGTCGAGATCAAGGCCTTCGGCAAATAGCCCGGACCGGGAAACGGTAGACGGTAGACGGGAGACGAAAATACGGCGAGTAACGGGAAACAGGAACTGAAGGTCGGGAGCACGTCTCCCGTCTTCCGTCTCCCGTCTTCCGACGATCGAGCGTAGCGAGCGAGGAATGGCTGTACACGGAATCCTTGGCAAGAAGGTGGGGATGACCCAGATCTTCGCGGAAGACGGCACGGTGATACCGGTCACCGTGGTTCAGGCCGGCCCCTGCCTCGTCGTTCAGAAGAAGACTCTTGCAGAGGACGGTTACGAAGCGGTCCAGATCGGCCTGGTCGATTCCCGGCCCGACCGGCGGGCGAACCGCGCCGCTCGCGGGCGCTTTGAGCGGGCCGGTGTCGCCCCCATGCGCGCGCTCGCCGAAGTGCGTTTGGACGCCGGTGACACGGTCAAACCGGGCGACAAGGTCCTCTGTGACACGTTTCGTGTCGAGGACCACGTGGACGTCATCGGTGTGTCCAAGGGGAAGGGGTTCGCCGGGGTCGTGCGCCGCCACCACTTCCGCGGGGGGGGCGCGGCCCACGGCTCGATGTTCCACCGCGCTCCCGGTTCGATCGGCGCCTCGGCCTTCCCCTCACGAGTCTTCCCCGGCACGCGCTCCTCGGGCAGACTCGGGGGCCGTCAGGCCACCGCCAAGAACCTGCTCGTGGTCCGGGTGGATGCCGAGAAGAATCTCCTCTATCTGCGCGGGGCGGTGCCGGGCGCGCGCAACTCGCTTTTGAAGATTGTCCGCTCCAGCTTCGGCAAGCCGGAAGGGAAGAAGTAGTCGGTCATGGCGAAGTTGCCCGTTTGGAACTGGAGGAAAGAGCGAGTCGGCGAGGTGGCCACCCCCGCCGGCGTCTTCGACTATCCCTACCGCCGGCACCTGGTCTGGGCGGTCGTCAAGGCCTACCTCGCCGGGCAGCGCCGCGGGACGCACAAGACCAAGACGCGGAGCGAGGTCTCGGGCTCCGGACGCAAACCCTTCCGGCAGAAGGGGACGGGCCGGGCCCGCCAGGGAGGCAGCCGCCCGCCGATTCACCGCCACGGGGGCACGTCGCACGGGCCCGTGCCGCGCTCTCACGCGCAGGAGGTCTCGGTGGGCGAGAAGAAGAACGCCTTGAAGGCCGTCCTCTCGCAGCGCCTGCGCGAGGAGCGTCTCCTGGTCTTAGACAAGATGGAGCTCGACAGCCACCGCACCCGGGACTTGAAGGCGGCCGTCGGAGGGCTCGGGATCACCGGCAAGACCCTCTTCGTGGAATCGCGAGAGAACGAAAGGCTGGCGCTCGCCTCCCGCAACGTGCGGGAGTGGAAGCTGGTGGATCCGTTGCGTGTGAACGTCTATGACGTCTTGAGTCACGGCACACTGGTTCTGTCTCGGGGAGCGCTCGCCCGCGTCGTGGAAAACCTGACGGAGAAGAAGTGATGGAGCCGCAACAGCTGATCCGCCGCCCCCTGATCACGGAGAAAGCCACGCGTATCCGGGAAGGGGCAAACACCGTGTGCTTCGAGGTGGCCCGCTCGGCCAACAAGATCGAGATCCGCAGAGCCGTCGAGAAGCTCTTCGGCGTCAAGGTGTCCCAGGTGCGCGTCGCCAACCGGCAAGGGAAGTGGAAGCGCATGGGCAAGCACCTCGGGCGCCGCAAGGCCTGGAAGAAGGCGTACGTGCGCCTGGCCGCCGGCGAGAAGCCGATCGAGTTCTTCGAGGGTGTCTGATGAAATTCGAAATTCGAAATTCGAAATTCGAAATTGGGAGACAGAGATGCCGTTAAAAAAGTTCAAGCCCACATCCGCCGGGCGCCGGTTCCAAACGACGCTCGATTTCGCCGAGCTGACGAAGCGGCGTCCCGAAAAGGGCCTGACGGTGGGGCTGCGCTCCACGGGAGGGCGCAACAACCAGGGGCGCCAGACCAGCCGCTTCATGGGGGGCGGACACAAGCGCCTTTACCGGATCATCGACTTCCGCCGAGACAAGACCGGCGTGCCGGCCAGGGTCGCGACGATCGAGTACGACCCGAACCGGACCGCGCGGATTGCGCTGCTGCACTACGCCGACGGCGAAAAGCGATACATCCTGGCGCCCAACGGCCTCCAGGTCGGGGCCCAGGTGGTTTCGGGACCGGCCGCAGACATTCTGCCGGGCAACGCTCTCCCCTTGAAGGGGATCCCGCTCGGCACGACGATTCACAACATCGAGCTGCAGCGCGGCAAGGGAGGCCAACTCGTCCGTTCGGCGGGCGCCGCGGCGCAGTTGATGGCCAAGGAA
>JBOGJN010000067.1:0-11907 GCA_050745445.1 Thermoanaerobaculia bacterium | reverse complement strand
GCAGCATCGTGGCCGCCAATCCCGCCGCCACGACCATGAGCAGGAGGATCGGGACAAACGTGTCCGCCATCGAGGTTGTGAACTTTTTCACAAGCGATTCGCCGAGTCAACGCAAGGCGATCCACGCGAGTTACGATGTGCCAGCGATGACCGAATTCCGGCCCGTGGGGCTCGTTCCGGCCTATCAGGCGGGAGAGACCGTTGGCGCGGTCGTGCGCGGGGTGCGCCGTTTCCTCCCGCGAGTGCTCGTCGTGGACGACGGCTCGACGGACGGGACCGCCGAGCGGGCCGCGCAGGCCGGCGCGGAGGTTCTGCGGCTGTCGGCCAACGGCGGGAAGGGGACCGCCCTACGGGCGGGACTCGCCCGGCTCCTGGAATCGGATGCCACCCACGTGGCCTTCCTGGACGCGGACGGACAGCACGATCCGGAGGACCTCCCGAGACTGCTCTGGGCCGCCCGGGAGGGGGAAGACTTCGTCATTGGGTCCCGAATGAGGCTCGCCGGGGCCATTCCCGCCGTGCGCTACAGGACAAACGAGATCGGAAGCCGGATCCTCTCCCGGATGACGGGGCTCGACGTGGAGGATGGTCAGTCGGGTTATCGAGTGGTGGCGACACGTGTGTTGCGTGGGCTGCGCCTGAACGCTTGCGGGTACCTGATCGAGACCGAAATTCTGCTGAAAGCGGCCCCCCGCGTCCGCCGGTTCTACCACGTTCCCGTTCGCGTCCTCTACGGCGGACCTTCCCACTACAGGCCCTTTCGCGACACCTGGAAGATTTCCTGGGGAGCGGTGTACTACAAAGTGTTCGAGACGGACTGACGACGCGAAGCGTCGGCAGCCCGTCGAGAACATCCTGAGGAGCAAAGCGACGAAGGATCTGCTCCGTGGCAGCGCCAGATCCTTCGCGGAGCCTGTCCTGAACCGAGAAGCTAAGAATCGAAGTGACGAGAGCAGATCCTTCGTATGACCGGGGAGATAGGTGACATTTTAGACCGGGGACATGGGTAACAGTCTTTGGTGGGTTTTCTCTGGCACGCGCACGTAGTAGTGGGGGCTGTGGGTGCATGCGGAAATCGCGCAGCGATTTCCGCAAGCACCATAGCCCGGTCGCTGGTCTCATGGGTGGCCCACTGAGCGGAGGCGGGGCTCGCCTTGGTGAAAGCGCCCAAGCAGCATCGGGCCGAAGTGGAGCGACCAGATGCCGTCGTGGATTTCCTCGAGGCCGACGTCCTGATCAGCGAGAGCCTGGGTCAGATGAAGCCACTGGGAATTCCAGCTGATGCAGCCGTTGGAACCGACGCGGCGGATCTCGAAGTGGCCCGGGTACTCCAGCGGCGGCAGCCAGTCGGGGTAGGGACGTGGAGAGGGTCGGTAGGCCGTGGCGGGAGGCTTTTGGCCCAGGGATTCGTGAGGGCGTTGCTCGTTGTATTCGCGACGGAAGCGATCGAAGCGTCTCTGCTGCGCCGAGAGGTTGGCTTGTGGTGGACGGGCCGTCTCGTCCTTGAGGGTGCGATGCATCCGTTCATGACTGGCGTTCTGCTCGGGATGGGACGGCTCGATCAGAACGGGCTGGATGCCCAGGCGGATCCACCAGACCGACAGAGCGGAGAGCCTGCCGATCGCAACGGAGGCGAAGGGAGCGCCGTTATCGGTGCGAATGGCCTGCGGAAGGCCGTATTCTCGAAACAGTCGCTCGAAGATCACTTGGCTGCTCTGCGTCCCGCTGGAGCGCAGAGCCTGACAGCCCAGCAGGTACCGGCTCAGGCTGTCGGCGACGGTCAGCGGGTAGCAATAGCGGGCGTCCCCGGTGCGGAACTGCCCCTTGAAGTCTGCCGTCCACAGGTCGTTGGGATGCAGCGCCTGATAGTGACTGCGTCCCGGATGTTCCAGCCGACGGCGAAAGGGACGGCCCTTGACCAAACCATGGCGCTTGAGGATCTCTCCCGCCGTGCTGGCGGCCGGCCACGGCTGGTCAGGGTGATGATCCCAAAGCCAGGCAATCAGCTTCTTGGGTCCCCACCTCGGATGCCGCCGACGCACCTGCAGCAGCCCCTCGACAATCTCCGCTTCTGTCCGGTAAGGAGAACTCTTCGGGGCCCGCGACCGGTCCTTCAACCCGTCCAGCCCTTCCTGCTCAAACCGCTCTACCCACTTGTACCCCGTCTTGCGGCTGATCCCGTAGAGTTCGGAAAGTTCGGTCATCGAAAAGGACCCGTCGCCAAACTCCGCAATCAACTTCACTCGCTCCCTCATAGGCGTCGTCTCGCTCCAGGGCATCTGGCTCCTCCCCGAAGCTCATCCTGCGTGAAACTGTCACCTATCTCCCCGGTCCAATCTGTTACCCATGTCCCCGGTCTGTACCCTTCGCTTCGCTCAGAGCCTGCCCTGAGCAGGCAAGACGAAGCTCGGAGCAACGGGAGCAGATCCTTCGCGGAGCCTGTCCTGAGCCGAGAGGCTAGGAATCGAACTGACGAGGGCAGATCCTTCGCTACGCTCAGGATGACAGGGGGAGGCGAAGGGCTCAGGATGACGGGGGAGAGAAGGCGAAGGGATGACAGGAAAGGGGACCCGAAGGGATGAGAGATCAGGAGAAGGCGAAGGGATGACGCGCAGAGCCGTGTCCCCGAAGCTTCCTCTGGTTTACGCCATCACGGACCGAACCGTCTCCGGTATCCAGGACCACGTCGAGATTGCCCGCCGCCTCGTCGTCGTCGGGATCCGCTGGCTTCAGGTGCGCGAGAAGGAGCTGCCGGACGGCCGTCTGCTCCAGGCCGTGGAGGCGATTGCGCCGTTTGCCCGGGCGCATGCGGCAATACTGCTCGTCAACGATCGGGTGGACATCGCGCGCGTTGCGGGCATCGGGGTTCATCTGGGAGAGGACGACCTGCCGCCGGCGCTTGCGCGCGGCACACTGGGCGAAGACGCTGTGCTGGGCGTCTCGACCCACGACGAGGACACGGCGCGCGGGGCGTTTGCCGACGCAAGCGCCGATTACGTCGCTTTCGGCCCCGTGTTCGCGAGCGCGACGAAGCCGGGGCGACCGCCGCGGGGTCTCCAGGAGCTCGCCCGGGTCGCCGGGTCGAAGACCAAACCGCTCGTGGCCGTTGGAGGGATCACGGCCGAGAACCTCCACTCGGCGCTGGATGCCGGAGCCGACGCCGTCGCAATGGTTGGAGCTCTGCTGCTCGGGGGACGCCTGGAGCAGAACGCCCGCGGGGTGCTCGACCGCGCGCGGCGGCGGACCCGGCTGGGGAGGATTTATCTTGTTGGCTTCATGGGAAGCGGCAAGACGGCCATCGGGCGGCGGGTGGCCGAGAGGCTCGAAGCGCCGTTCGTGGATCTGGACGCCGAGATCGAGAGGACCTCAGGCCAAACGGTTCGCGCCCTCTTCGAGGCCTCCGGAGAAGCCGCCTTTCGGCAGAGGGAGACGCTCTTTCTCGAAGGCACCGGGTCCCTGCCCGACGCGGTCGTCGCGACGGGAGGCGGCTGCTACACCCGCGAGGAAAACCGCCAGGCGATCGCGCGTCTGGGCACCGCCGTGTTTCTGGACGTGCCGTTCTCGAGGATCCTCTCGAGACTTGCGGGAAAGACCGATCGCCCGCTCCTGGAAGGGCCCGAGCAGGCGGCCCGCCTGTACGCCGAGCGGGAGCCGTTCTATAAAATGGCTCCCGTTCGCTTACCGCTGGAAGAGGGATCGATCGAGGAATCCGCGGACGGTGTCTTAAACGCCCTATTCGACCGTACGATTCAGACCCGACCGCTCTGAGACCGACCCTCCATGCGCTATCTGATCCTCTCTGACATCCACGCCAACGACGAAGCCCTCTCGGCCGTCCTCTCCCGTGCGCGGCGAAAGAGGTTCGACCGGGTGGTCATACTGGGGGACTTCGTCGGATACGGCGCGAATCCAAATCAGATCATCGAGCGCGTGCGGCGTATCCGAAAGGAAAAGATCTCGATCCGCGGCAACCACGACAAAGTGGTTTGCGGGCTGGATCCGGGGCAACTCTTCAACCCGGTTGCCCTGTCCGCGGCCCGATGGACGACAGGCAAACTCACACAGCGCAACCGCAAGTTCCTGGAGTCTCTCCCGCAAGGCCCTCTCGAGGTGGACGGCACGTTCGCCATTTGCCATGGCTCGCCGCGCGACGAGGACGCGTACATCTTCTCGGACCGCGACGCCGACGTGAACTTTCGGACCTTCGATTACGGCGTCTGTTTCTTCGGTCACAGCCACGTCCCCTCGATCTTCACGCTCGAGCCCGAGGGGATCCGCGTCGAGGTCGTCACCGGCGATCGGTCGCGCGTGAGGCTCGCGGGCAACCGGCGCTACCTGATCAACCCGGGCTCCATCGGCCAGCCACGGGACCGCAACCCATCCGCGGCCTTTGCGCTTTACGACTCGAGGCGGCGGGTTGTGCACTTCGAACGGGTGCCCTACGACGCAGCCAAAGCGCGGGAGAAGATCCATCGCGCGGGCCTGCCCGGAATGCTCGGGGACAGGCTCCTGGTCGGCGCCTGACGGCTGACAGCTTGCGTATAATCCCTTCCACTTTTTCAGGGAATCCGCGACACAGGCAGGGAAAGGACATGCGGTTGAAGCGTTGGGGTGCTTTCTGGGCCACGGTGCTGGTGTTGGCGCCGCTCTATTGCGCGGGTCCGGCTCCGCCACCGCCGACGGGCCAGCCCCAGGGCGTCCCCGCACCGGCGAAAGCCCCTGTGACCCGATTCTCTTCCCCGGCGGAGGCGGAAGCCTCCCTGCTCGCGCTCGAGGACCGGCGCGTGTTTGATGAACCGACGCTCTCCTCGGCGGCGAGGGCCCCGGAGTCCTCGACGCGGGCCCGCGCGGCGCTCGCCCTCGGGCGGATCCGCGACGAGCGCGGGTCGGATCTGCTGCGGCTGCTCGTCACCGACAGGTCCGCCGAGGTGCGGGCGGCGGCGGCCTTCGGCTGTGAGGTGATGGGAGACCCGCTCCTGACGCCGGATCTGCTCCCCCTGCTTTCCGACCCGGACGCCGGCGTGGCCTGCGCCGCGGCCCGAGCCGTCGGATTTCTGGCGCGCGGAGACGGCCAGGACGCCCTGGTGGCCGCGATCCCAAAAGCGGCCGCCCCCGAGCCGCGCGCCGCGATGCTCGAAGCCCTCTGGAGGTTCGCGGCGCCCGAAACGGAGGCAGCGGCGTTGCGGTACGCAGGTGACCCTGACGCCAGGATCCGCCGGGCGGCCGTCTACGCCCTGTCCCGCAAGCCGCGGGAGAGCTCGGGCGCGGCGCTGGCCGCCGCTCTCCGGGATCCCGACGGGGATTGCGCTGCGATGGCTGCGCGCGGGCTCGGGCTTCTGGCCAGAAAGGAGGCGCTCGAACCGCTGACCGCCGCCCTGGACAGCGGCAAGCCCCCTCTCCTGATCAATTCGCTTTTCGCGCTGGAGGCGATCCTGGAAAAGAATCCCACGACACTCCCGCAGGATCGCATCGACAGGATGCTGGCGCTTGCAGGAGACGCCAACGGGAACCTCGCGGTTGCGGCGCTCCTCGTGCTGCGCCAGTTCGCGGGTACCGACCGGGAGGTCCGCCGGCGTCTCTGGTCCATCGCGATGACCGGGGAGGGACGCCGCAGACAGGTCGCCCTCCAGTCCGTCGTGGCGGTCTTGAAGGGGCGGGCCGAAGCGGCCCTGCAGAAGGCGATGGACTCCGGGGAGGCGCCTCTTCGGGCCGCCGCCGCCGAGAGCCTGGTCTTTCTTCCCTCGGCCGACGCGAGGCCTTACCGCGATCGCCTCTTCGCCGACAAGGCGCCTCTCGTGCGCCTGGCGGTGCTCGCGAGCCTGACCACAGCCGCAGCCGTCCAGGAGAACCGTCCGCTGGTTAACTCGGCTCTGGCGGATCCCGATTCGGGGGTGCGCGCCGCGGGAATCGAGGCCCTGTCGCTCCTGGAGGACCCGTCGGTCCTGCCGATTCTCGCCGAAGCGGTCGCCAGGTCCCGAGCCGATGCCTCTTGCGATGTCGCGATCGCCGCGATCGCGGCGTGCGAGAGGCTCCGCGCGGATCCGGCGGCGCGGACGATCGTCGAGGCGGCTTACCGTCAGGGCAAGACGCTGGTTTCGCGGCTGGCGCGCCGCTCGCTTCGGGAGACGTTTCGTGTGGATCCGGCGGCCTTTCCGGCTCGGGAGTACGAAACGGGGAAGACGGTCGCGGACTACGCCGCGTTGCTTGCCGACGCGAAGAGGCCGTGGCAGGCACGCGTCCAGACGTCTCGCGGCGAGTTTACGATCCGTCTGGCGGGCCAGGAGGCGCCCCGGACCGTTGCAAACTTCTTGAAGCTCGCACGGGCGAAGTTCTTCGACGGCGTGGCGATCCACCGCGTCGTCCCCAACTACGTCCTGCAGGATGGGGACCCCACCGGCACGGGCAACGGAGGGCCCGGCTATGAAATCCGCGACGAGTTAAACCCGCTCCTCTACGGGCGGGGAGCCGTCGGTATGGCGCTCTCGGGTCCTGACACCGGTGGGAGTCAGTGGTTCGTGACCCACTCGCCCCAGCCCCACCTGAACTGCATCTACACCGTCTTCGGGCAGGTCGTGTCCGGCCAGGACGTGGTCGAGCGGATCGAGCAGTGGGACTCGATTGTGAGGGTGACCGTGTCAGAAGCTCCGTGAGGGGAGGCGAAGGTCTCCCTCCGTGCACCCCGCTGCGCGCACCCTGCAGTTTCTGGGCCTGGTCGTGACCGGTATCGGCCTTTTCACAGGTGTGAGCGAGGGCAACGTGCGGCGGGAGCTTCTGTTGCTCGCCTTCGGCGTCTGCCTCTTTCTTGCCGGGCGCTGGCTGCAGTCCCGGACGAACGCAGGATGAGCGGGATCGTTCTGGCCACGCGGGAGCTGCCCGAGTCTTCACTGGCGACGCTTGCCCCGGACTTCGAAGTGCGGGTCCTGGGCTATGCCCCGTCCGAACTGGAGCTCGCGGCCGAGGTCGCCGACGTTGACGCCCTGATCACGCTCGTCTCGGATCCGGTCACGGAGGCGGTCCTCAAGGCCGCACCTCGCTTGAAGATCGTCGCCCAGTACGCCGTCGGCGTGGACAACATCGATCGGGTGACCGCGGCGGCGCGGGGGGTTTTCATCACAAATACGCCCAACGTGCTGACCGACGCAACTGCCGATCTGACGATGGCTCTGCTGCTGGCCCTCACGCGCCGCATCGTCGAAGGGGACCGGTTGGTGCGCGTCGGCGGTTTTGCCGGCTGGGCCCCGGATCTGCTGCTCGGTTCGGACTTGAAGGGAAAGGTTCTGGGAATCGTTGGGCCGGGGCGCATCGGCAAGGCCCTCGCCCGCCGCGCCCGCGCCTTCGGCATGACGGTGATCTCATACGGGCGCTCGGCCCGCGACGAAGGCAACCCCGACGACCCGCCTCGGGTCGCCTTCGAAGAGCTGCTCAGACGCTCGGATGTCGTGTCGCTGCATCTGCCGCTGACGGCGGAGACGCGGCGTCTGTTTGACGCCGACACATTCGGCAAGATGAAGGCGGGCAGCTGGCTGCTGAACACGGCGCGTGGCGGCCTCGTGGACGAAACGGCGCTCGTGCGCGCGATCGATACGGGGCACGTCGCGGGCGCAGGCCTCGACGTCTACGAGAACGAGCCGGCCATTTTGCCGGGGCTCCTCGACAGCGACCGGGTGGTTCTCATGCCGCACGCAGGCAGCGCCACCGTCGAGACGCGCCGGGAGATGGCCCGCATGGTCGTGGAAGACGTGCGCCGGGTGCTCTCGGGGGAGAGGCCGCTGCGGCCGGTGCCGCCCGAGGGTGCCGGGCGCGAGCGGCTCCGAGGCGAGGCAGCGAGAGAATGAAGCGGAAGACGGATTCCTTTACGAGACTGGATACGATGGCCGAGGGACTGCTGTGCGGGATGTTCCGCCGGGAGGACGCCCTCCTTTGGCTTCAGGCCCGCTGGGGGCGCATCGTGGGGGAGCCGCTCTCCCGCAAGATCGAGCCCTCAGAGCTCTCCGGGCGCCGCTTGACCGTCTCGCTGCTCGACCCGGCCTGGAAGAAGCCGGTCGAGGCCACGCTGCCCGAGCTCGAGCGCAAGCTCGCCTTGGAGCTGCCGGACGTAAGGCCGAAAATCACGTTGCGGGAGCCGGTCCACCGTGCTCGGTAATCGGGAATCGGGAATCGGGAATCGAGCGGGAGTCCGTTTACGCATAATAGGTAAGCATTTGCTTACCTATTCCGAGGGCCGAGAGCTGAGAGCTGAGAGCTGTTAGCTTTCCTAAGCGTACAGTCCGCGCACCATCGTGTCGTGGGCCACGCGAGAGATTCCGAGCATATAGGCGGCGATCCGGAAGCTCACGTTGTACTTTCTGGCCATTTCTGCCACGTCCTGGAAGGACTGCACCATGATGTCTTCCAACCGCTCGTTGACCTCCGTCTCGCGCCAGAAGAAACCGGCCCGGTCCTGGACCCACTCGAAGTAAGAGACGGTGACGCCGCCGGCGTTGGCAAGAATGTCGGGCACGATCAGGACGTCCTTTTTGTTCAGGATGTCGTCGGCACGTTGCGTGGTCGGGCCGTTGGCACCCTCCACGATGATCTTGGCCCGGATGTCGGCGGCGTTCTTGCCCCGAATCTGGTTCTCGTTCGCCGCCGGAATCAGGATGTCGGTCTCGAGCTCCAGAAGCTCGGCGTTTGTGATCTTCTCCGCGTTGCCATATCCGTCGAATGTGTGGTTCTTCTCATAATGCGCGAGCAACGCCGGCAGGTCGAGTCCCTTCGCGTTGTAAACGCCCGCGGAGATGTCTGAGACGGCGATCACCCTGGCTCCTTGCGCGTGACACATCCGCGCGGCGATCGACCCGACGTTGCCGAACCCCTGAACGGCGATGCGGCAGCTCGAGAGGGTCAGCCCCCGAAGAGGCGCTGCCTCCCGGCAAATCAGCATCAGGCCGCGCCCGGTCGCCTCGACGCGTCCCCGCGAGCCGCCAAGAGAGAGGGGTTTTCCGGTCACGACGGAGGTGACGGTGTGACGAGCGTGCATGGAATAGGTATCCATGATCCAGGCCATGGTCTGGGGGTTGGTCCCCATGTCGGGAGCCGGGACATCCTTCTCCGGACCGAACTGGTCCATCAGTTCTGCGGTGTAGCGGCGCGTGATCCGCTCGAGTTCTCCCCGTGAGAGCGAGGCGGGATCGCAGATGACCCCGCCCTTGGCGCCGCCAAAGGGGATGTTGACGACGGCGCACTTCCAGGTCATCCAGGCGGCCAGCGCGCGGACCTCGTCCAGGGTGACGTTCTTGTCGTACCGGATCCCGCCTTTGCCCGGTCCTCGGGCGATGTTGTGGAGGACGCGGTAACCGATGAAGACCTCGATGCGCCCGTCGTCCATCGCGATGGGGATGGAGACCTTGGTCTCGCGCACCGGCTCCCGCAGCACCTTGTAGAGACCGGGGTCCAGACCCAGCTTCTGCGCCGCCAGGTCGAAGCGCGACATCATTTCTTCGAAGGCGTTGGCGGAGTCCACGCCCTGGGGTGGAGAACCGATGGTCGATAGCTGCGGTTCGGCGACTTGGTCCACGCGAGCAACTCCTTGTGGGGCCTCCCGGCGTTTGCGAGACGGGGCGGGATTTTAACGCACACCTCCGGAGTTGATTTGGGCGTTACGAGCTCGAAACCGCAGACTACTGAGCAGGAGGCCGCCCTCGCCGACGAGGAGGTCGTAGGTCGGGTGCTTTCCGGCGAGGAAGACCTCTTTCGGGTCCTCATCCACCGCTACCAGGCCCGGATCCTCGGGTACGTAACGCGGATGGTAGGAAGCCGTGAGGACGCGCTGGATCTCTCGCAGGACATATTCGTCAAGGTTTTCGGGGCGCTCGCGAGGTACGACCCCCGGTACCGATTCTCGACCTGGCTCTTCCGGATTGCCGGCAACACCGCCATTGACCACTTGAGGAAGAGGCGCCCGAGAACGGTGGCCCTGGAGACTGCCGACCCGGACGGGGGAGGAGTGTCCTCTACAGAGTACAAGAGCCACGACGCGGACCCCTATGGCCAGCTGCGGAATCTCGAGCGGGGAGAAGCGATCGCGAGGGCAATTGCGGCCCTACCCGCCGAGTTCCGGGAGCTTATTTCCCTTCGCCACTTCGCAGGGCTCTCGTACGAGCAGATCGCCGAGGTCAAGGACATGCCTCTGGGGACCGTCAAGAACAAACTCTTTCGCGCCAGAGCCGTATTGAAGGAAAGGTTGGCTGGAGAGTTGTCGTGAACCGCAACGGATGCCCTCGCCCTCTGGATCCTGTCGACGCCGAGGCGCTGGCAGCGGGTGTCGGCGCTCTCTTCGTCTCCGACGCCGGGGAGCACGCTGCAGAGTGTCCTTCCTGCCGATTGCTCGTGGCCGAGGCGGCAGCGCTCACCAAACGGCTGGACCGCCGCGGCGAGACCGTCGCCCCCGCAGACCTGGCCGACAGGGTCGTCCGACTGCGTGCCTTCTCGCGGCACGAGCGCGGGAGACTCGCCCTCTGGGGAGTCCCTTGCGCCGTCGCCGTGAGCCTCTTCTGCGCGGGGTGCCTCCTGCTGGCCCTTCCGGGAATCTTCCCCCGCGAGCAGGCGGGTCTTGCGGTTGCGGCATATGCCCCCTTGCTGGCCCTTTCCCGGGCGTGTGCCGGTTGG
Organism: Thermoanaerobaculia bacterium; assembly: GCA_050745445.1. Classification (GTDB taxonomy): domain Bacteria; phylum Acidobacteriota; class Thermoanaerobaculia; order UBA5066; family Gp7-AA6; genus JBOGJN01. The sequence continues at coordinate 1,260 of JBOGJN010000067.1, read as the reverse complement.
CTTCTCGGGGTCGTCCTGTCGGCGCCTGCGGGTCTGGAAGGCCTGTCGGAGGCCTTCAGACAGCAGCCGCTGCCAGGCATCGCCGCTTTGCTGCTGCTCGGCCCATTCGGCTTGGGTCTCAAACGCGTGCTCGAGCGAACGCGCAGATGATTCTGCCGGCGATCGTGCTGGCGCTCGCGACACGCGCGCCTGTGGCCGGAATCACGGCGGTCGGCAGGGACGTAGAAGTTTCCGCGCCCTCTGGCCGAATCGTGGCGGTCTTTTCCAACGTCCGGATCGCCTCGCGGGTCTCCGGAGACGTCATCGTTTGGGCCGGCAACGTCTCCTTCGAACCTGCGGGCTTCGTCGAAGGAAACGTCTCCGTTTTTGGCGGCCGCGTTGAGGCGCCCGAGGGACGCGAACTTCCTGTCGCGGGACGAGTCGCCACACCCGGCAAACTGCTCGATCTCTATCTTGCCGAGATGCGGCGGGCTCCCTGGGAGGACACAGGCCCGGCCTTCGCCATGCGGGGACTCCGGCTGATCGCGCTGTCCGCCTGGCTGATCGTGAGTCTCGCGCTCCTGTACTTGTTCGGTTCGCCCTTCGCGCGCGCCGCCTTCTGCGCGGAGAGCGACTGGTCGGGTTCGCTTCTGGCAGGCGCTCTGGGAGTGCTGACACTCTTTCTTTCGGCTGCCGCGGCGCTGACTCTCCTGCCCGCGCCTTTCTGCGTTCCGGTTGCGGTCGCGCTTGCGGCGTTCGCCGTCGCGGCGAAGGTTTTCGGCATGGGTGCGCTCTTCTTGCTCTTGGGGCAGAAACTCTTGAAGAACGTCTCCCCTTCGCGTCGGCCCGCGGCTCTCGCGACCGGCTTCGCGGTGGTTGCCGGACTCTCGCTCTTGCCGCTGGTTGGCGCAGTCCTGTGGAGCGCGGCGTCGGTGGTTGCGGTGGGGATCGCTCTGCTGTCTCGCTTCGGGACGCCGCGGTATCGCGTGGCTGTGCCCTCGGCGTAAAACGTAAAACGTAAAACGTAAAACGCAAGGAGGGGGAAGGTTCTCCTCTCGTTTAACGTTTTACGGCTTCACATTTTACGGCACCGGTTGCGTCACGCTCGCAGGCGCAATAGAGTCCCGGCAGTGGAAATTCGCACGGTGGGTGTTGTGGGCGCGGGCCAGATGGGAAGCGGCATCGCACATGTGGCGGCCGCCTCCGGCTTCTCCGTGCTCCTCTCCGACCTCGAGGACTCCTGTCTGGCGAAGGCGCGCTCCACAATCGAAAAGAATCTGG
>JBOGJN010000066.1:0-5904 GCA_050745445.1 Thermoanaerobaculia bacterium | reverse complement strand
AGTGCCCCGTACGATCCCCGCCCGGTCGCGGCCGAGCTCTCCGCGGATCCGCCCCTTCTCGTCTACGATTCCGGAGATCCCCGTGATCGCCGCGCGCAGGAGGTACCGTTTCGTCTCGACCGAGCGCAGGACCGCGCCGGCGAAGTGCTGCTCCTGGGCTCCAGCACGGCCATACCAGGAGTCGTTTGAGATCGTCACGAGCAGATTGGCGCCGAGGAAGCCCAAGCCCCCGACCTCGTCGCGGATGAGCCCCGGGTAGAGGATTTCGTAGCAGACACCCACACCGATTTGCGCCGCGTCACCGCCGAGGGTCGTCGGCGCGGGCGCCGCGGAGAACTCGCCGATCTCCCTCGAGACCTGGCGTACGAAGAAAAAGAGCTTCGGCAGCGGCACATACTCACCGAAGGGAACCAGATGAACCTTGCGGTAGGGACCGCCGACCAGCCCGTTTGAGCCGAGCAGGCGCGCAACGTTGTAATAGCGGCCGTCGGGAAGCTCCTCGATGTCGTTGAAGATCACCCCGCCTCCGCTCCGGCCGGCCACTCCCATCAGGTCGCGGCGCAGGAACTCGCTGCGATCCCAGGTAACAGGAAAAGCCGATTCCGGAATTACGATCAGCAAGGGCTTCTCCGCTGCCGCAGCGCGGGCCTGGTTCATCACGGCCCGGTAGGCCTGCGCGTCGCCGCCGGCCAGCCGCGTCTCCTGGCTCACGTTCGGCTGGAGGATCGCAACGGGAAATGGAGCGTTTGCGCGATCGTTTTCTCTCTGCGGAACAGCCAGACGGGCGACACCGAAAGCTCCCACCGCGAAAACGAGTACCGCCGCGCAGAGAACTGGGTGAAATTTCCGACCGACGGCCGCCGCGAGCAGACAGGAGACCGTGACGACGAGCGCCCCGACGCCATAGACGCCCCAGACCGCCGCCGTCTGCAGCCAGATCGGATGGCGGTAGAGCGCGTGGCCCGTCAGGTTCCAGGGGAAGCCTCCGTAGACGAAGGAGCGGGCGTGCTCGGAGGCCATCCAGAGCAGTGGGAAAACGACGATTCGCCTGGTCGAACCGGCTGGGCCGCACGCCACCACCCCCCACGCAACGACCGCGGGCCACTCGGCCAGGATCGCGGCGAGCAGGAGCAGGCAAACGATCCCCATCGCCGGCGTCTGGCTCCCATACTGTTTCACGACGTAAACGATCCAGGGAATCGAGACACACCAGTGGGCGAGGCCAAAGAGAAACCCCGAGACCAGCGCCCGGCTCCGGCTTTCCTCCGCGGCGAGCGCGACGATCCACGGCACCAGCGCCAGCGGCAGGAGGAGCACCCATTCAAGGGGAGGAAAAGCCAGAGCGAAGAGAAGACCGGACAGAACGGCCGCCGCAGGCGAGAACCACCGAGGCGATTGCGCGACCCTCGACCTCATCACCAGGATCGGGAAGCGGGAAACGGGAAACGGGAAACGAAGAAAAAAGCGGGCCGACGAGGCTTCCGTCTCACGTCTACCGTCTACCGTTTGCCGTTTGCCGCGTGGCCAGAAGCCGCGTTGAGCGCCTCCTCCGCGCGGTAGGAGGAGCGCACGAACGGGCCCGCGAAGACATGCTGGAAGCCGAGCTTCTCCCCGGCTTCCCGGTACCGCTCGAAGGTCTGGGGAGGGACATACTCAACGACGGGAAGGCTTTCACGAGAGGGGCGGAGGTACTGGCCGATCGTGACGATGTCCACGCTCGCTTGCCGCAGCCGGTCGAGCAGCTCGAGCACTTCGCCCTCCGTCTCGCCCAGGCCCAGCATGAATCCCGATTTTGTCGTCATCTCCGGATTCAGCAGCTTCGCGGCCGAAAGCAGGCCGAGCGAGCGGTCGAGACGCGCTCCCGGCCGCACGCGAAGGTAGAGGCGAGGCACCGTCTCGACGTTGTGATTGTAGACGTCCGGTCTTGCGTCGACGACGATCCGCAGCGAATCGAATCGCCCTCGAAAGTCGGGCGTCAAGACCTCGATCCCCGGAGTCGGATCGAGCCGGCGCAGAGCGTGGATCGTGGCGGCAAAGTGGGAGGCTCCCCCATCGGGCAGATCGTCTCGGTTCACCGAAGTGACCACGACAAACCGCAGACCCATCTGCTGCGCGGCGTGGGCCAGGCGAAAGGGCTCCGAGGGATCGACAGGTCGAGGCCGGCCGCTCGCAATGTCGCAAAAGCCGCAGGCTCGCGTGCAAACGTCGCCCAGAAGGAGGAACGTCGCCGTTCCGCGCGAGAAGCACTCCCCGCGGTTCGGGCAGCGCGCCTCCTCGCAGACCGTGTGGAGCGAGTGCCGACGCATCACACGCTTGACGGCGTGAAGCTCCGCCAGACGCATCCGTTTCTCCCGAATCCAGTCGGGCGCCCGGACCGGCAGCGAACTCACTTGCCGGCCGGCACGATCCAGGCCTTCACGTTCTCCAGACGCGAGAGACGTTCGGCCGCGCGTGAGGCTTCCTCCCGGTTGCGGTAGGGCCCCACGCGCACGCGGTAGAGGGTCCCTTTGGGTCCGGGGACCGGCTCGACCGTCGCGTGATAGCCGTGGGAAGAGAGCTTGCGGCTCTTGGCGCGCGCCTCAGGCTCCGACCGCACGGAGGCCACCTGGACCCAGAACGGCGCCGCGGGACCATGCGGCGGTGGCGCAGCGTGCGCCGCCCGTGCGGGCGTCACGTCCTCTCCGGCCCGATCCTCGAAGAGCTGGAGCTTCGGGGGAGCCGTGGGCCGGGCTGTGGCCCCGGACGCAACGACTTCCGCGGCCTGTGCGGCCCGTCGAGGCTCCCCGGAGGCCGTCTCGCTTGCTCCTCCGGGCGACACCTCTTCGGCGGCCGGCGACTGGATGGATGCCTTTGCCCCCCCCGGCTCCCGGCCCGCAAGCCCCGTCATCACGCCTAAAAAGTACGCGACGGAGAGCGCCAGCAGCAGCCCGACGAACAGGACCAGCGCCTGCCGCACCGTGAAGGAGAGCTGGTAGTGCGTCTTTCGCTGGTCCACGCCGGGAGCTATTTCTTGTCCTTACCGAAGAAGACGTTCATCATCTCGATGGGCAGGGGGAAGATGATCGTCGAGTTCTTTTCGCTTGCGATCTCGGTCAGCGTCTGCAGATAACGCAGTTGTAGCGTGGCCGGCTGCCGCCCGATGATCTCCGCCGCCTCCGAGAGCTTCGCCGCGGCCTGGAACTCTCCTTCCGCGTGAATGATCTTGGCCCGCTTCTCCCGCTCCGCCTCCGCCTGCTTCGCCATCGCGCGCTGCATCTCGGGTGGCAGGTCCACTTGCTTGACCTCCACCAACGAAACCTTCACGCCCCAGGGTTGCGTGTGCTCGTCGATGACTTTCTGGAGCGCGATGTTGAGCTTTTCACGCTCGGAGAGAAGCTCATCGAGCATCGCCTGGCCGAGCACGCTTCGGAGCGTGGTCTGCGCAAGCTGAGAGGTGGCATAGAGATAGTTCTCGACCTGCACGACCGCCTTGTCGGGCTCGACGACGCGGAAGTAGACGACGGCATTGACCTTCACCGAGACATTGTCCCGGGTGATGATGTCCTGCGGCGGGACATCGTGCACGACGGTCCGCAGAGACATCCGGACCATGGTTTCGAACGGCCAGAAGATCAGCACGAGGCCCGGACCCTTCGGCTCCTTGGACAGCCGGCCGAGCCAAAACGTGACCGCTCGTTCGTATTCCTTCATGATATTGATCCACTTGAAAAGGAAAAGGAGACCGATGAAGAGCGCGAACGCTAATCCGGTGGTCGGCATCATTCCCTCCGTTCCACGCGAAGTTTAAACCCGTCCTTGCGAACCACGCGTACCATCTCCCCCGGCGCCGCGCCGGGAGCGCCCTCGGCGTCCCAGTACTCGCCGTGCACGAGCACCGTCCCCGTGCCTTCCGGATCCGCAAAGCCTCGCACGACCCGGGCGCTCTCCCCGACGAGACCCTGGGCCCCGGTCCGGACCGGAGCCTTGCGCAACTGGATCGTTCTCCAGGTCAGGAACCCAACGACGGCAAGCGTCAAGACGAGACCCGGGAGCACGATCGAGAGGTCCACGCGGTACCCGTCGGCCTCCCCGCGTCCCGAGAAGAGCAGGAGCGACCCCGCCACGAGCGAGATCGCGCCGCCGATCGCCAGGAGGCCGTGGCTTACGACCTTCACCTCCGCCACAAACAGAAGGATGGCGAAAAGGATCAAGGCAAGCCCCGCAAAATTGACCGGCAGCACCGAGAAGGCATAGAGCGCCAGCAGCAACGCGATGCCTCCGACGACGCCCGGGAGGATGGCGCCCGGGCTCGACAGCTCGAAGTAGAGGCCGACAAGCCCCAGGAGAAACAGGATATAGGCGACGTTCGGGTGGGAGACGATCCCGAGCAGCTTCTCGATCTCGCTCATCTCGCGGGTTTCGAGCCGGTACCCCTTCAAGTGCAGCTCGGCCTCCTTGGAGCCGACCCGGCGGATCTTTCGCCCATCGAGCTGCGTCAGGAGATCGGGAACGTCTCGCGCGATCACCTCGATCAGGTTTGCCTCCTTCGCCTCGGTCTCGGTAAAGGAGATGCTCGAGGACACTGCGGTCTCCGCCTTCTCGACGTTCCGGCCACGCTGGCGCGCGATGGAGCGGATGAAGGCGCGGGCGTCTTGCTCGGCCTTCTCGTTCAAGGTCTTGGGCAGCTCCTGCCCTTCGCCGGCCACCGGGTGGGCCGCGCCCGTGTTGGTCCCGGGCGACATGGCCGCCACGTCGCCCGCGAGCAGCAGAAAGAAGCCGGCCGAGGCGGCGGAGGCTCCGGCGGGCGTGACGAACGTGGCAACAGGCACGCGGCAGAGCAGGATCGCGCTCGTCATCTCGCGCGTGGATGTCAAGAGCCCACCCGGTGTCGACAGATCAATCACGACGAGCGCCGCGTTGTCCCTTTCGGCGCCGGCCAGGAGCTTCTTCAGGTAGTTCGCCGCCGCCGGTTGGATCGGCGTATCGATCCGCCCAACCACGACGAGCGGCGTTGCGGGATCGGCCAGAACGCCCGCGCCGAGGGCCCACAGGAGCAGAGACGCGAGCCGCGCCTTCATGGGGAGAAGAATTCTATCGCAGGAGGGTTCTGGTCGCGCCGCGATCGTCGAGGAATCCGGGTTATAACTGCGCGCGTGCGTCTCAGGCCTCTGGAAGCAATAAACCTCGCGACACTCTCCGCGCTTTCGGCTCTGACTCTCTGGCTTTCGGGCCGGCTGCAGGACCCCGGCGCCATTCTGATCCGCTACGGCTTGATGGCGGTGTTCCTGGCCGCCGTGGCGCTGCTCGTTCGCAGCAAGGCAAGGCTGTCTCGGCTCCTCTCGGTGGCCGTGGACTTCTACCCCGCCGCCTTTGTCCCGGTCTTGTACGAGAGCCTGGGCCCCTTGATTCCCGCCGCGCGGCAGGTCGTCCGCGACGAGTTGCTGATCGCGGCCGATCGGGCGCTTTTCGGTCTGGATCCCACACTATGGCTGGAGCGCTTCGTCCGACCCTGGCTGACGGATTTCTTCTATATCTCCTACGCAACCTACTACTTCATCGCGATCTTCCTCGGCGGCGTGCTGTGGAGACGCGACCGGGGAGCCGGACGCCGCTTCATCTTTACGCTCACGCTTTGTTACCTCGTCTCCTACGCGGGTTACTTTCTCCTTCCCGCCCTGGGACCACGGTTCGCGCTCGCGGCCGAGCAGAAGGTCACGCTGGAGACGACACCGATCTCCCGCGCCATCGCGGGCACGTTGAACCTTCTCGAACACACACGGTTCGATGTCTTCCCGTCGGGCCACACGATGATCGCCGTCGCGGTCCTGCTGGTCGCCTTCCGCCGAGCCCGGGATGTCTTCTGGTTTCTTCTGCCCGTCGCGGTCTGTCTGGTCATCTCGACCGTGTACTGCCGCTACCACTATG
>JBOGJN010000065.1:0-2339 GCA_050745445.1 Thermoanaerobaculia bacterium | reverse complement strand
GTCCTACGCTTCGAGCTTCTTTCTCGCGTTCTTGACAAGCAGGATGCAGAGGATCCCGAAGACGACCGCACAGAGGGCGTTGCCCGTGATCAGGTCGTCGCGGAAGCCTCCGAAGAGCTTCCCGCCCAGATCGGTCGCTTCCAGCAGCTTCGGCGCCGCCTGGAGGAAAGCGATCGCCACACCCGCGAGTGCGCCGCCGGCCACGAGCCCGGTGGCGTAAAGCATCCCGGCGGAGAGCTCCGACTCTTGGCCTGCGGCGCCCTCTTTCTTGCGCCGGATCTTCTCGACTAGAGCCTTCATCATGCCGCCGATCCAGATCGGGGCCGTCGTCGAGACGGGTAAATAAGCGCCAACGGCCCAGGAGAGGGCGTGCGCCCCCGCCAGCTGCGCCATGAAGGAGAGAAACACACCAACAAGGACCGGGGCCCATGGCAGGTTCTGGGCCAGGAGGCCCTTGATCATCGTGGCCATCAGAGTCGCCTGCGGCGCCGGCAGATGGGCGCTCCCGATCCCGTGCGGTTCGGTGACGCTCGCGTAGTTCTTGTCGAGCTGCATGACGGTCAAGCCGATTACGAGGGAGGAGGCAACCACGCCGATGATGAAGCCCCACTGCTGGGATTTCGGCGTCGCGCCGACGAGAAACCCGGTCTTCAAGTCCTGCGAGGTGGCGCCGGCGTTGGCCGCCGCCACACAGACAATCGCCCCCACGCAGAGCGCCACGGCCTGGTACAGGTCTCCCTTCCAACCGACCGCCAGAAAGATGACGCAGGTGGCCATCAGCGTCGCGATCGTCATACCGGAGATCGGATTCGAAGAGGTCCCGATGATGCCCACAATGCGGGAGGAGACGGTCACGAAGAAGAAACCGAAGACGACGATTAAGAGCGACATGAGGAGTGACCCCGGGAAGTCGCCGTGCGGAAAGCCGGGGAGAACCGCGAGGATGAGCACGATCGCGAGCGAGCCGGCGATTACGATCCCGATCCCCATGTCCCGCTCCGTGCGCTTCGTAGAGGCCCCCGCGGCGCGGTCCCCCAGGCTCTTCAACGACTCGCGGAAGGCCGAGACGATTGTCGGGATCGTCTTGATCAATGTCATGACGCCCGCGCAGGCCACCGCCCCCGCGCCGATGTAGCGAATATAGGCGCGGTAGATCCACTCGGCGTAAGAGTGAGAAGCCCGCCACCCTTCCCCGAAGCCCAGGGCGTTCAGGTCGGCGATGACCTTCGACTCCGGCAGGAAGATCGCGATCAAGGGAATCAGAGCCATCCAGGAAAGGAGTCCTCCCGAGAAGAGCTCGGAGGCGATCCGCGGCCCGATGATGTACCCGAGGCCGAGGTACTCGGGCGTGACGTCCACGTTTAACGTCGCGGCTGGGAAGACAGACTCCTTCTTTGTGCGGAAGAAGGTCGCGGTCTCATGCCAGAAGCCCAGGATGCCGTACAGGACCTTGTAGAGCATCGCCATGCCGACCCCGGCAAAGACCATCCGCGCGAGATTTCCGCCTTTCTCGCCGGCCACGAGCACATCGGCACAAGCGGTCCCCTCCGGGTAAGGCAGCTTGCCGTGCTCCTTGACGATCAGGGCCCGGCGCAGCGGAATCATGAAGAGAACTCCGAGCGTGCCACCGAAGATCGCCAGAATCGCGATCTGGACGTATTGGAAATACTTGGTGCCGCCGGTCAGGAAGATGAGCGCCGGGACCGTGAAGGCCACGCCCGCCGCCACGGACTCGCCCGCGGACCCTACTGTCTGGACAATGTTGTTCTCGAGAATCGTGGACTTGCCGAGCTTCTTGAAGACCGCGATCGCCAGCACCGCGATCGGCACCGAGGCCGAGACCGTCAGGCCGGCCCGCAGCGCCAGGTAAACGGTCGCGACACCAAAGAGAATCCCGAAGATGATTCCCAGGATGACCGCCTTGGCGGTAAATTCTGGAGGCGACTGCTCGGGGGAGACGTAGGGGCGGAACTCCTGGCCGGTCTCCGATGCGTTCGCCATGCGACCTCCGCTCAAAAGCGATGCGGTGAATTTTCTAGCCCGCGATTATATGCGGCGCGTCACGCAATTCACTCTTCGTGAGACGTGAGACGGTAGACGGGAGACGAACGGAGGAGGAGTCCGGTCCGTTTCCCTCGTCCTCCGTCTACCGTCTTCCGTCTTCCGGCCCGACCGGGCGCATTCACACGCCTCACGTGCCTCCGAACCCGACGGTGACTTTGCCCCCTTCGACGATGACGGGCACATCCCGCCCGCCGGAGAGGCGGATCATCCGCTCGAGCTCCTTCTTGTCCTGCTTGACGTTGATATAGACAAACCGGATCTTGCGCTTCGCGTAG
>JBOGJN010000064.1:0-1294 GCA_050745445.1 Thermoanaerobaculia bacterium | reverse complement strand
CGCTCGTACCGTCCGGGTTGCGTCCCCGCCCTCTTCCTCCCTCTCCCCACGGGAGAGGGCCGGGGTGAGGGGCGTACAAGAGCCGGCGTGCTACAATTCCTTACCTCAGGTAAGGAGAGCCGCCATGGCCACCGCCAAAGTGACATCCAAGGGCCAGGTCACGATCCCCAAGCAGGTCCGCCGCGCCCTCCAGGTGGAGGCGGGCGATCGGATCGACTTCGTGGTCGAGGCTTCCGATCGCGTCGTCATGCGAAAGCCGGGCCGCAGCCTCCTCTCCCTGAAGGGTCTCTTGCACCGGAAGGGTCGCAAGCCCGTGACGCTCGAGGATATGGACCGGGCGATTGCCCGCTTCCACGCGCGCGAGAACGAGCGAGTCAAGAATGCGCGGCGTTGACACGAATGTCCTGGTTCGATTTCTCACGCAGGATGATCCCGGCCAGCTCCGGCGGGTCAATTCTTTTTTCGCGGGGATCGAGCGAGCTGGCGAATCAGCCTACTTGAGCGCCGTCGTCCTCTGCGAGCTGGCCTGGGTCCTGCGCTCGCTGTACGGCCTCAAGCGCAACGAGATCCGCGGCTCCGTCGAGGCGCTCCTGGACGCCGATCATCTCGAGATCGAACACCGCGACGCCGTTCACCGCGCCGTGGCCCTCTACGCCGGCGGCTCCTGCGACTTCACGGACTACCTGATCGGCCTCCAAAACCGCTCGGCGGGCTGCCGCGACACCGTAACCCTCGACCGTTCCCTCAAAGCCAGCGACCTCTTCACGGTCCTCTAAGGCCTCTTCCTTCTTCCCCCTCTCCCACCCTCCTTCGCGCCTGGCGCTTCGGAGGGCAAGCCGGGAGAGGGTAGGGGTGAGGGGCGCCCTCGCAGCCGGCGTGTGACCCAGCGGCTCCGACGCCGTTTCTTGGAAGATTCGATGATTCGTAACGAGGCGAAGGACGGCGGCACGGCGTAGGCGAGAACGTTAACGTCGCAGAGGACGCATCAATGTGTCATCACACCTTGATGAAGATCCGCTTCCGGTAGAGCAGGCCCGCGGCGGCGGTCCAGAGGGCGCAGTAGGTCAGGGCGAAGAGAAGGGAGCCCAGACCCGGGTCGGCGAAGTGGTCGAAAACCGTCTTGTAGATCGTGCCGTAGAGGGAGCGGCGCTTGCCGTCGGCGCCCGTGAGCTTGATCCAGATCATCAGGATCGTGACGACGTCCGAAGCGACGAAGAGGAAGAGGGCGTTGCCGCCCAGCCACTTGAAGGGCTTCGACCAGGATTTCCGGCCCTTGCCGTCCACGACCCAGAGC
>JBOGJN010000063.1:0-1067 GCA_050745445.1 Thermoanaerobaculia bacterium | reverse complement strand
CACTCCATCACCGCCCAGGTCGCGTCCAGGTCCTCCTCGCTGTAGGCGCGAATCTCGTCGTGGATAGCCGCCCGGGCGGCGGGATCGGAGGTCTCGGTGGCCTCGATGTAGCGGGCCATGGCGACGTCTCCCCGGCGGTTCGAATTCTTTGCGAACGTGTCCGTCCCGACCGGAGGATCAGCTCCGGAAGACTTTCTCCTCCGAGCCGTCCAGCCAGCGGTCCACCAGCTCGACGCCCTGCATGAGAGAGTGATCCTGGTTGCCGATCTCGTACTTCCAGGACCCGAAGCGCCCGCGCGAATAGATCTCTCTCGACTCGAGATAGGGCTGAATGACCCCGAGGGCCTCGTCCCGCTCAAGACTCGGGATCGGGTAGGCGTGGCCGGCGTGGATCAAGTAGGTCGATTCGACCAGGGGCAGATCGGAAGGCTGCAAGATCCCCTCGGCCACCAGTCCGTCCAGAACGGCGCGCGCGAAGTCTCCTGCAGGCAACGGCCGGAAGCGCGAGTAAGTCGTCTCCGTCAGGATCGAGCAGTAGCGCGAGGTGTCGCCGCCGGGTACGATGTCCGGCGAGTAGTTCGAGAGGTACGTGATCCGGTAGAACGGGGTCTTCGGATTCGGAAAGTAGATCCAGTTCTTCGTCGAGGGGGAAGGCCTTCGTAAGCCGATCCCAACCGAGAAGAGACGGTTGAAGAGAAGCTTCTTTGCGGCGGCGCGCACGTTCTCCGGCGCGTGCTTCAAGCGCGCGACAAACGCATCGATCGGCAGCGTCGTCAAGAGGCGGTCGTAGCGCCGCGTCGAACCATCCGCAAAGAGGATCTCCCGCTTCTCCTCGTCCACGCACACGGCGCGCTTGCGGTAGCGGATGCGGTCCCCGATGTGAGGCAGGACCGCGAGCCAGAGCCCCACCGTCCCGCGGGTCGCCGGGTATCCGAACGTGGCGTTGGGTCCCCAGTCGGTGGTCTTCGGCCGGAGAGTCGTCTCCAGGGCCTTCTTCCAGTCCACGACGCTGACACGCTCGGCGATCCAGTAGAAGCCCATGCGGTTCAAGGGCGTGCACCAGACCT
>JBOGJN010000062.1:0-2823 GCA_050745445.1 Thermoanaerobaculia bacterium | reverse complement strand
TCTCCGTCTTGCTCTCCATCGAGACCTTCAGGCCCTTCAGGTCGCGCCGCAACATCTCCAAGGTGTTGATCGCCTTCACGATGTTCCCGCCCCGCGCTCGGAGCGTCACGGCCTGCCAGGTCTTCAGCGAGTCGGTCGCCTTCCCGACGTAGAGACCTTCCGGCCCCCGCCCGACTATCACCTCACGGAGCGGGCCGCTCGGGGTCTTCGCCGCCGCCGCGAGCGCCGCCCTGGGCACCGTCGACGCCTCGACCTTCGCCGGGAGCTTCGCCGCCGCCTGCGCCGCACCCTTGACCTCGCTGGGCTTCGGGGCGACGTTGGCCGGGAGCGCGCCCGGGACCGGCTTGGACGCCTTGAGGGACGCCTCAATCGACGCCGGGACCGCCGGGCCGGACTTCTTCGCCTCGACCGGCGGGGAGACCTTCGCGGCCCCCTTCGCCTGCTTCGGCGCCGAGTCCTTCCCTGGCGCGATTCCGGTCGCCTGGCCGGACTTCTTGGCTTCGGTCTTCTTGCTGGCCTGCTTCTGGTTCGGCTTGGTCGCCATTGTGTTCAATCCCTGGGGTTGGTCCCCGTCGATCTCAGAGGGTTGTGCGTGGCACGGTGTATCCCCACCGGCTCCCCGATTTCCTGACGAGGGCGCCGATAACTGAGCGCCCCCGCCTACCGAGACGGCCCCTTGCGGGGTTCGTAATCGGGGTTCTGTTTCTCTCTCGGAATGTCTACCCGCCGTGCGCCCGGGATTCTCCCGTATTTTCGGCTCTCGCACGATGGGCCGCGCCACGCGGCGCGGGTCAACCTCAGGAGTGCGCGAGCGGACTTACTGGCGCGCCGGATGGGGCGGCGGCTCTCGATTCCGGGGACGCTTGGCGCTTGGTGTTGGTCGCCTCTTCCCCGGCGATGGCCGTCGCGGTTTTGCGGTTCTGGCTCTCGTGCCTGGTGAACCGCGCGCTTGGGCGCGCTCTCAGCCCGTGCGTCCTGGCTCCCCCGCTCGCGACGAGGTGCGTATTTCGCGCGCCCCCGCCCTGGGGGACGGCGCCCTTCCTGGGTCGCCGTGCGCTTCTCTCGCCTAGCGCGGCGCCCGCCTAGAGGGCTCGCCCGAGTCCTTGGGGGGTCGTCAGGTCTCAGGCCGCCGGGCGATCCCCGGCGACCGTTGGGCTCCCCAGGTCGCCGAAGCGACGGGGGTTTGGACCCCAAGGCCCGGCCCGGGCGCTCTGTTGTGGCGCCCGAGTCCGTCGCCTGATGGATTGGTGGTGTCTTGGTGGTTGCGTTGATTTCAAGTCAAATCGGAATCGAGTCGGGAGAGGTTGGTTTCATTCCATCCGGGAAGGCCGAGAGCTGGCTAAGTATCCATAACGCTACCGAGATGGCCGGTCCAGGCGAGGCGCACTGGAAGGAAAACAGTTTCCACTGGCTCGATCTGCCTCCGTCCCGTTCCCGGGTCCGCGGATTGCCTTGCTTTCCTAACATTTTTGAACTCAAGCGCCATTCCCCATGCCGGAGAGAGGCGCTCAGGGATGGGCACGCGAATCACTTACCGTCAGGGTGTGAGGATCAGTACCTACCTCACCCGCGACCAGTTCGATGCCATGATGATGCACCTCGCCGCGATGAATGAACCCGTGCCGCCGTACGAGTGGATGAAGAGTCTCATCTGCCGCGAGGCCGGTGTTCCCTGGGAACCTCAGAAGCACGGCGAGAAGAAACTTCACGACTTCCTGAAGCGCCTCCAGCCGTTCAAGGACAAGCTTGCAGGTGGCAGGATCGCGGCCTCGTTGAAGCGCACCGCGGGACCGCAAGAAGAGAGGATTCCGGCGTCTTCGCAGGGTCGACCAGAAGTCCTCGCCGATTCGGGAATGGATTCAACGCCAGAAGCGATTCCGGCCGCTGCCGCGGACGGAGCTGATGATGACCAGGGGAGGACGCCACGCCACCCCCTGAATGAGCAAACGTCCTCCCCACCCCCCGAGCCGCGGGGCGAACCTGAGCAAGAACGCGCTCCCGCAGTCAGACCACACCCGTCCACGATCGGCATGAAGTCCGTATTCGGGAGGCGACGAAGATGAGCAAGGACGACAAGGACCAGGAACACCGGGCGGCGTTCGTGAAGGGCGATGATGGCAAGCTCGAGTGCGCCAACTGCGGATCCCCGGAAGACGGGGCCGAGGCGTACCGCCAGATCAAGGAGCTCCGCGACGATGTCAAGCTTCTCAGTGAGCGGATCGCTGACGTCGACAAGCGCGTCAGCGCGACCGAGGAAATCAAGAAAGAGGTGGGAGAGATCAAGGCCGCGATGGACGAAGGGTTCACCGCGGTCATCGACCGGCTGACCCCGATCGAGAAAGTCTTCGACGCGGCGGAGGAGCCGACACCGAAGGAGTACGAGATCAAGGACGAGTGAACTCAGGCGCATCGAGATGACAACAGGAGGCACTGGAAATGGCAACTGAATCTGCGGCAGGCGAACTGGCAACGAAGCTGAAGAACATGGGCGACGAGCAGAAGAAGGTCGAGAAAGTCACGATCTCCTTCGCTCAGCTCGAGGACTTCGGCGAGGCGTGCGGAACGAAGGCGTGCGAGGTCTACGTCGCGGGCCTGAAGGAGGATGCGAGGAAGGGCATCTTCCCCGACATCGACGAGGTGAAGAAGAAGGTCGCGGAGCTCAACAAGATCCCGGAGCAGCTCAAGTCCATCCAGGAGGGACTCGCCGCGGTGAACGTACTCTCCGAGAGCGCGCGAACCGAGTCGTTCGGCGTGAAGAAGGCGATGGAGAAGCTCGGGAGCGAGGTCTTCGCGACGAAGGACTCCGTGACGAAACTCTCGAAG
>JBOGJN010000061.1:0-1702 GCA_050745445.1 Thermoanaerobaculia bacterium | reverse complement strand
ACAGGTGCTGCGCCATCTCGATGTTCTCGAAACGGCTGGAGATCGACATCCGGATCGGGCCGGCGTCTGTGGACGAAGAGGGGGAGCTCATTCACATTCAACTTCGAAAGGAATCGGGCGGATCTTAAGTCAAATCCCGACGGGAAATAAAGCCGGTCAACGGAAGACGGAAAACGGAAAACGAAGGGAATTCCGGTACCATGAGACTCTCCCGTCACCCGTCTCCCGTCACCCATCCCCCGGCCCCGCAGGGCATGCTACCCTGCCTCTGATGCGAAGTGCCTGGGCTCTCGCGGCGCTTGCGATAGCCGCCGTCCTGGCGCTCGGGGCCACGCAGCTGCTGCCCGCGCGCGTCGCGGAGGTCGCCCGGTCAGTCGAGGAGGTCCGCGGACGCCGTTTCGAGAAACCCGTGCCGGCAAGCGAGATCGAAACGCCGGAGTTGAAGCGCATCCTGCGATCGAAGATCGCCGAGTCCCTCCCCGCCTCCCCGGAAGACACCGTCCGCACGCTCGTGGCCTTTGGCCTCATCGAAGACACGCCAAACCTGGTCGACCGGCTTGTGGAGTTCTACGCGTCCCAGGTGATCGCGTTCTACGACCCGCAAACGCGCCGCTTCTACATCGTGCACGGAGCGGAGAAGACGCTCCAGGCCGCCTCAGCGGAAGGCGGCGAAGGCATGAGTGGCATCGCCGAACGCCTCATCTTCGCGCACGAGCTCACGCATGCGCTGCAGGATGAATTCCTGCGGCTCGACAGCCGCATGAAGGAGCTCAAGGACAACGGCGACCGGGCTCTGGCGCTCGAGTGTTTGCTCGAAGGAGAAGCCACGCTGGTCATGGTGCGGGTGGCCCTCAAGGATCTTCCGGGAGCCGACGAAAAGACCGAGGAGGCGTTGGCGCCGCTTCTTTCCGCGGGGACGCTCGAACGCGCGAACACGGGCAAGGACATCCCCGAGTATTTCGTCGATCAGCTCTTCTTCCCCTACACCGAGGGCACGGCCTACGTCCGCCGGCTGGCCCAGAACGGATGGTCCGGCGTGGATCGCGCCTGGAAGAACGCCCCGCTCTCCACTTCCGAGATCCTGCATGAGGGGCTATCCTTTACGCCCGCCGCGGATCTGCTGCCAAAAAACCCGGAAACCTTGGCGCCTCCGGCGTTTCGATTTCTCTACGCGGACACCGCCGGCGAATGGGGTATCCGGTTCCTGTTGCGCCGCGGGCTCGAGACGGGCGAGGCCGACGCCGTCGCCGCACTCTGGCGGGGCGACCGGCTCGCCTTTTTCTCCTCGGCCGGCCGGATCGCCTATCTCTGGCGCGTGCGCCTGGAGTCTCCCGCCGGGGCCGAGCGCTTCGAGACGGCCTGGAAGAAGGTCCGGCAGAAGAGCGGCATCTCCGAATCTCTTTCGCGAAGCGGCCGCGAGATCCTCGTCACCTCGAACTTCCCGAAGGTTCCCGAGCTGCTCAGGTAGCTCTCAGCTATCAGCTGTCAGCCTCTCGGCATCGGTCGCAGGTCCATCGAGGCCCGGCCGTGCCTCCCCCGCCTCCGGTATCCTCTGCGGCGTGAGCGATCCGCCGCTGCTCGAGATCCGCGAGCTGCACAAGAGCTTTGGCGACCGTCGGGCCTTGGACGGCGCCACGCTCGAGCTTGCCCCGCGTGAACTGCTGGGACTTCTGGGGCCCAACGGCGCCGGCAAGTCCACGCT
>JBOGJN010000060.1:0-12105 GCA_050745445.1 Thermoanaerobaculia bacterium | reverse complement strand
CCTTGTTGATGGACCATTCGTTGGCCGCGATGCGGGCCTCGGTGGAGGTGATCAGCATCAGCGCGATGCCGATCACCGTCAGGATCGCCAGCACCAGGATCGCCACGACGAGCGCGGCTCCGCGCTGTCCGCGGCGCCGTGCCGCGGCGTCTTGCGGGCGGCGTTGAATCCCCATGGATCGCATGACCGGTGTTCTCATCATCCCGTAAAGGCGTAGTTGCGCAGGTTGATCTTCAATGTCTGGATCCGCCGGCGGTACTGCCCCACACCGCTCGGATATTGCGCCGTGTCCGGCCAGGGCGGATTGAGCGCGGCCGGCGTGTTCATGATCCGAAAGCCGAAGGCGGAGGGGGCCTTGTACGTCAAGTCCGGGTCCTTGGACTTGGCCAGCAGCGAGACCATGACCGAGTGGAGCCGGGGGCAGTGCGTGCCCGGGTCCGGGCTCGTGCCGTTGGCGACGAAGTCGGTCGAGCTGTAAACCGAGGTAGCAATGCCGGGAACCGTGTCCGCCGTGACGTTTGGCAGCCACTCGTCTCCGCCGACTTGTGTCGAGACGTTCTGGTCCGTGTCACCGGCTCCGGTGCCGATCAGCCTCCCGACGACGTTGTCATCGTTGGCGTCCACACCGTAGGCGATCTGCATGTCCTCGACATCCTCGGCCAGAGTCACCACGCTGAAACTCGTGCCGCGCCGGGTGCCCTGGGCCAGAGCCGGATGCATGGGATCGGTGTTGTCGATGAAATAGATCAGGTCGTCCAGGATTCCGCCGCGGCGGGGCCTCGCCAACGCCACCGCGTCCGTGCCGGGGTCCTCGGGGAACTCGTTGTTGAATTCTTTCGAGTAGCCGAAATTCGCGGACGCGGCAACGCCGGCGCCAAGCTGTGTCGCGTCCACGATCGCGCCCACGTTGTAATTGGGCTGCGGGTACCGCGGCGGCGGGTAGGGAACGGATGCCGTCGGGGCGGCCGAGCAGCTGTGCAGGTTGTCGTTGCCGGACACGAGGACGAGGAACGGGCCCGCGTTTGGCGTGCCGTCCACCGAGGCCGACGTCGTGTACGTATCAATCAGAGAGAACTGCGGCCTGTTGGCTGCGTTCTCGTTGACGTGCGGCCGGAGGAAGGGCGTGAACGTCTCCGCCTTGGCCGTCAATTGGTCGACGCCGACACACCCCGCCAGGCAGCCATCCCCGTTCCCGTCGAAGCTCAAGAGCGGCGTGTTGATCACTCCGCGGATCTCGATCATGTCCGTTCCCGGCCGCACGGGGATCGCTCTCGGCGTCGCCTCGTTGTCCGTCACGGCGGTCCCGGTCTGGACGTTGTCGTAGGACTGGGCGTCGGCCGCGTTGACGACCGTGATGCTCGCCAGATCCGGATCGTTGTGGTTCAGGACGGCCTGGGTCACGTGGAGGCCTCCGGTGCCGGCGTTGCGGATCGCGCTGGTCATCCGATAGATGCCGTAACGCACGTTGCCCTGCGCGTCGGCGAGCTGCTGCTCGTTCTTGTTGATCCGGGCGCTCGCGTCAAAGACCGCCAGCAAGCCGAGCATCGCGATCGCCAAGAGAAAGACGACGACGATCATCTCCGCGAGGGTGAACCCTCGCGCGTCCGACGTCCGCAGGAGCAGGAGGTGGTCCATCATGGACACGGGGCCGGCGCGCCGATGGCGCATGGGTCGCCCTGGGAGCAGATGACCCCGGGGCTCGAGCAGTCGGCCGCGGTCAGCGCCGGGGACGGATTGGCCAGGCATCCGCTGACGCGCGAAACCCGGGCACCGATGCCCAGCAGGCCGGTTCCGGAAACCACGGTGACATCGATGCGCTTGTACTGGAACGGGTTGCTCGCTGCGGTGACGCGGGTCGGGTCAAAGGGCGCGCCGGTGGCCGGGCTTCCCGCACCCGTGGAGGGCGGGATGGACCACTGAGTCACCTGGTAGGTGATCG
Source organism: Thermoanaerobaculia bacterium (assembly GCA_050745445.1). Classification (GTDB taxonomy): domain Bacteria; phylum Acidobacteriota; class Thermoanaerobaculia; order UBA5066; family Gp7-AA6; genus JBOGJN01. Next base: position 10,166 of record JBOGJN010000060.1, on the reverse strand, counting down.
AGAAGGGGTTTCGAATGCCCCCGCTCGCCGGAGGGATGCCCGTTTTGGGGTCGGGCAGCACGGAGGGAAGATCGTTCACAACGACGCCGGGGTTCAGCTCCGCGTCCGAGAAGGACCGGTTCATGAGCTGCTCCAACCGGTCGCGGGCGATCATGTTGATGCTCGTGTACTCGTTGGCCGAGTAGTTGGATTTCACGCTCGCCATGAAGAGCGGCGCAACGCCGAGAAGGATGAAGCCGATCAGAGCCAGCGCGATCAGCAGCTCCACCAGCGTCAAGCCGGACTGCCCCGGCCTGCGCCGCGCGGTTGCGACCGGCAGAGACAGGAGACGAGCGCTTGCCCCGCGGGCCCCTCGACCAGAATCGACGCGGGATCGCGCGCCGGCGATCCCTTCCATCCTGGTCCTGCCACCCGAAGGGACGCCTGCCAGGACACCGGAACCCGCCGCGGAGAGAATGGCCGATTCCTGCACACTCTCCGGCGGATCCTTCCGGATCCCCGGGCGCTTGGGAAGCGCACGCTTCCCCATGAGGGAATACCCCGTCTCTTGAGACATTGCCTGATTCCAAAGCGATTCCCGTGCCGTCCCCTGGCTTTTTCGGGTAAGCTCTTCAGAGAGAATGAAATGCGTTTCCGAGGCTGAGGACCCTGAGCCGCGTCAGCGTGAGATTTCGTTACCTTCCGTAACGCCTGGGAGCCGCCAGTTCGGGGCGTCGGGGCGTCCTCGGAAGGGCGCGGTAAACTGAAGGCAGAGCCTGTTCGATGTGGCCAAAGAGACGACGGTCCACCCCGGCAGAAGCACGCAATATCCTGAGCAGACTGCGTTCCCACGTCTGGGCAAGCGAGGCCGAGCGAGACGAGCTTCTCCGAAGGGTCGCGGCCTACGAAAACCTGCAGGCCGAGGATATCGGCTGGATGGCCGCGGAGGCGGACCCCGTTCTGCGAGAACCGGGTCTGGCGATCTTGCGGCGATACCCTTTCGAGACGGCGTCGGAGGCGGTCTTCCCCTTCATGTCCGCGCATGGCGAACAGGCGAGGCGCCAGGCGATGGCCTCGATCGAAGCGCTGGCGGGCTCCGCCCTGCCCCAAAAAATTCCCGCGATGCTCGCCCACTCGAACCCCGGCGCCGTGCTGGCGGCGATTGACTGGTTAAAGCGCAACCCTTCCGCGCAGAGCCTGGACGCGATCCTGCCCGCGCTCTCGGCCTCCTCCCCGATCGTGCGGCGCAGGGCCTTCGGGATCGTCGAGGGCAATCCCTCGACACGGAGCGCCGAGATCGCCCGCGGGGCGCTCGAGGACGACGACGAAGAGATCCGCGTGCGCGCCGTCAACGTGCTCGCGAAGTTCCCGGGTGAGTCGAACATCGCGCCCCTCTTGAAGCGGTGCCACAACGACTCGCCCCGCGTCCAGGAGGCGGCGATCGCGGCTCTGGGGCCGCTGCTCTCGGGCACGGACCCGAAATTCAATGACTACACCCTGCCGCTCTTGACCGACGCCAACGGGAAAGTGCGTCAGCTGGCGGCGCGCATCCTGGCCACGCAGGAGCCGCCCAAGGTGGCCGACGCCTTCTTGAAGGGCTTCTGCAACATCTATGGAGCCTCGCGCGACCGGGCGATCGAAGGCTTGAGGGAGCTTGGCCCGGGATACATCCACGCCTTCCTCGACCGCGACAGCGACAGCAACCCGGCGATCGCGGCGCTCGCCTCCTCGATCGCCATTACGCTCCGCACACCCGAGGTGGTTCCCCATTGCATCCGGTTCCTGTCGGGATCGGACTGGTGGCTGCGGGACCGCGCCGCGCAGACCCTCGCGGAGATCCGCGACGAGAGCGGGTTGCCCGCGCTCGTCAAGATGCTCGAGGACCCCGAGTCGGACATCTGCGCTGCGGCTGCCCTGGGCGTTTGGGGGACGCCCAAGGCGCTGCCGAACCTGCTCGAGGCGTTCAAGAAGGGGACCAAGGACCTGCGTCTGGAGGTGCTGGACGCCTTCGCCCGGATCGACGATCCCCACGTGGGTCCTCTGCTCGAGGAGATCATGAAGAGGGTCTCGGATCCCCTCGTGCAGGAGAAGGCGGTGCGCATCCTCGCGGCCCGGGCGGGGGATGTCCCGTATTACGAGACCGCGGCGCCCCCCGCCCGGTCCTTTGAGCCCCTCGATTTCCGCTCGGTGCCGCAACCCTCCCTCTCCGACCTCTTTCGGCACGCGCGTGCGCAAGGCGCTTCCGATCTCCACGTCTCCGTCGGCACGCGGCCCCATCTGCGCGTCAACGGCCGCCTCGCCCCGCTGCCCCTGACGGAAACCACGGTGGAGCAGATGGAAGCGTGGGTTTCCCCAATCCTGGGCGAAGAGCGCGAGAAGCAGCTCGGCGAGCAGCGTCAGATCGATTTCTGCTACAAGGACCGGGAGCTCGGGCGCTTTCGGACCAACGTCTTCTTCCAGCGAAAGGGCATGAACGCGGTCTTCCGCCTCGTGCCATTTGACATTCCGACGTTCTCCGACATCGGCTTCCCCGAAAACCTCTGGGAGATCACGACCTATCCCCAGGGGCTCGTTCTCGTGACGGGGCCTTCCGGCTGCGGCAAGACCACGACGCTCGCAGCCATCGTCGACCGCATCAACGAAACCAGGCGCTGTCACATCTTGACGATCGAGGACCCCATCGAGTATGTGCACACGAACAAGGAGTCCCTGGTGAACCAGCGCGAGGTCCCGATCCACTCCCGCTCCTTTGCCAAAGCCGTGCGCCAGTCCCTGCGCGAGGATCCCGACGTCATTCTCGTGGGGGAGATGCGGGATCTCGAGACGATCTCGCTCGCGATCACCGCCGCGGAGACGGGTCACCTGGTGCTGGGCACCCTGCACACGACGACCGCGGCCACAACGGTGGACCGGGTCATCAACGCCTTTCCGCCGGACCAGCAGGGGCAGATCCGGATGATGATGGCCGACTCCTTGAAGCTCGTCCTGTCGCAGGCATTGCTTCCCCGACGGGACGGTTCGGGGCGCGTGGCCGCCTTCGAGATCCTGCGCGGGACGGGCAACGTCGCGGGCTTGATCCGCGAAGGCAGGACCTTCCAGATTCCCACCGCCATCCAGACGGGAGCGATGCACGGGATGATGCTCATGGACACGGCTCTGATGCAACTGGTCCAGACGGGAGTCGTCGAGGCCAGGACCGCGTACGACCGCGCCCAGCGCAAGGACGCCTTCGAGCCGCTGATCGCGGCCGAAATGGGAGTCGCGACATGAGCGGCGACCCGGTACCGCCTGCGGCGGCCACCACCGAGAAAACCGTTCAGATCGGGGAGCTGGAGACCCAATCGACCGGAACGAACCGGATCGACCGATTCCTCTCGATTCTGCCAAAGCGAAACGGCTCGGACCTTCATCTGGCCGTGGGCTGCCCGCCCATCATCCGCATCGACGGAGACCTGGAGCGCGTGCGCTTCCGGGCATTGACCGAGGGGGACTTCTACAACCTGGTGGGACCCATCACGCCGCCCCGGCTCTGGAAGGTCTTCAACGAAGCGGGAGACGTGGACTTTGCGTATCAGATGGGGCAGGAGGCCCGCTTCCGCGTCAACCTGCTGCGCCAGGAGCGGGGTTCGGCGGCCATCTTCCGGCTGATCCCTTCGAAGGTCCCGACGGTGGACGAGCTGCGTCTGCCCGCCTCGATCGCCGCGCTTTACGACACGCCGAGCGGTCTGGTTTTGGTGACCGGCCCCACCGGAAGCGGAAAATCCACGACGCTCGCGGCGATCATGGACCGCGTCAACCAGCGTCTCGCCCACCACATCGTGACGATCGAGGACCCGGTCGAGTTCGTGCACGCCAACGCGCGGTCGATCGTCACGCAGCGCGAGATCGGTCTGGACGTCCCGAGCTTCGCGGAGGGGGTCAAGGCGGCGATCCGCGAGGACCCGGACTGCCTGCTGGTGGGCGAGATGCGCGACCTGGAAACGATGCGCATGGCACTGACGGCGGCGGAAACGGGACTGCTCGTCTTCGCCACTCTCCACACGAGCTCCGCGAGCAAGGCGGTGGACCGCATCATCGACGCATTTCCGGCCAACGAACACGAGCAGATCCGCGTCGTGCTGGCCGACGCGCTGCGCGCGGTCGTGGCCCAGCAGCTGCTACGCAAGAAGGGAGGAGGCCGCGTGGCCGCCTTCGAAGTCCTCATGGGATCGACGGCCCTCTCGAGCGCCATCCGCGAGGGCAAGACGTCTCTGATCAACAACCAGATCCAGACGGGCAGGAGCCGGGGGATGATCTCGATGGATCATTCGCTCGGGGAGCTCGTGAGCAGCGGCATCATCGAGCCTCAGGAAGGCCTGGAGCACGCCTTCGATCGCGAGGCTTTCAGGTCGATGATCGCCGGCCTGGCCCCGGCGGAGGTCCGGCCGACGGGCCCGGCTCCCCGGCAGACGACGTCGGAGCGCCGCCAGACGGAAAAGGAGCCGCCTCCGACCCCACCGGCGCCCCGGACGACAACCTCAAAGTAAAGAGAGCGCCACCCCCGGGTCTCCCCGTGACCTCGACCGTGCCGCCGTGGAGCTCGGCGATGCGGGCCACGATCGCCAGACCGAAACCCACCCCGTTGGGCTTTGTGGAATAGAAGGGGAGAAAGATCTTCTCGCGCTGGGACGGGTCCACCCCCGGGCCCCGGTCCCCCACCTCGACCGTGATCTCGCCGTCGCGTCTCTCCCCGGACAGGATGATCGCGTCCGCTTCACGGCGTCTGTCTCCGGGCGTGGCTTCGGCCGCGTTGTGCAACAGGTTGACGAGCGCCCGCCGCAAAAGCACCGCGGAACCCGAGACCGGCGCAAACTCGCCCGAGCGTGCAACGGCCACGTCCCGGAAGACGCTCTCGGTCTCCACAGACGCGGCCTCGGCAACGGCCCCCAGGTCCACACGTTCGGGCGCGAAGCCCTCCGGCCTGGCGAAGAGCAAAAAGTCGCTGGTGACACGGCTGATCTCCTGTGCCTCCTGCCGGATCGCCTTCAGATGCTCCACCGACCGCTCCGGATGGCGCAGGGCCAGATCCGCAAAACCATCGATGGCGGCGGCGGCGTTGCGAAACTCGTGCGCGGCGCCCGCGGAGACTTCGCCCAGATCCGCCAGGTGACGCGCCAGCGCGATGCGAGCCTCGAGAAGCTTGACCTGCGACAGGTCGGTAAACAGGGCCAGGACGCCCAGGAACCGCCCGTCCGCTCCGGTTGCCGGGGTCACGGTCACGCCGAGCACGCGGTCCTCCTGGCCGCGGCGCCAGGAGACCTCCTGCCGGCCGACGGCCGGCCCGCCGCGCAGGACTCCCTCAACCAGGGAGCGAAGCTCGGCCACCTGGGCGAGAACGGCCCTGAAGGCCTGCCCCCGCGTGTCGGGCGAAAGTCCGAGTATTTCGCGCCCCGCTTCGTTCAACTCCACGATCGAGCCCTCGCGATCGACCGAGAGAAGGCCCGTCGGGAGGTGACGCGCGAGTGTCCGCGCCGCGATCTCCAAATCATCGGCCCGTTCCTTCTCGGCGCGCGCCAGTCTCGCGAGCTCACGCTCCTTCTCCGAGAGTGCGGCGGTCGTAGCCTCGAACCGAGAGATCACGAAGTCCCGCTCATCGGCAGGTTCGGCCTGCCGGCCGGCCGGCGAGGCCTCCGCGGCCTCGAGCAGGCGCTCGAAGGGTTTGAGCATCGAGCGCAGGTAGAGCCAGGCGAGAACCACGAGAACGGCTCCCGCCAGCGGAACGAACACGGTCAGGGAGCGCGCATACGAACGCAACGCTGAGCCAGCCCCCGGTTCCAGCGCCACGACGAAGTAGCCGGCGGGCGCGGCGAGCGCCGTCAGGAGCAAGGGTGGGTCCCTCTTCCACTCCGACCAGACGTGCCCCGGCGCCGGAGGATCGATCGCAAGCGTGGCCGGCGCCTCGAGCTCGCGGCCGAAGGCGCGGACACGGCGCCCGCGGCCATCGTAGAAGGCGACGAAAGCGACATCCTGCTCGATCACGACCCTCTCCAGGGCGTCGTAGGGGTCGCCGCCAGCAAGCGACACCCGGTCGAGGATCTCTTCCGCCCGTCGCTCCAACTGCTGACTGCCCCATTCGACCGCCTTGCTAAAGAAGAGGAGCGGCAAGACATTCAGAAACAGGATCAGCAACAGGGCCACCAAGAGAAAGAGCCTCGACTCCCGGCGAAAGGACCGCGGGACGTCAGTCTTCATGGACAGAACCCTCCCGGCCAGCCGGCACGCCCGGCGCCCCCTCCGGCGCGTTGGACGCGACCGGCCCTTCCATTGTAAGGAGAAGCCCGATCCCGCGCAGGTTCGGCGGGCCGCTTCGGAAGCCTCAAGGCCACAACGAGCGGTACCGCTCCAACAGGAACGACCCGAAAAAGAGCGCGGCGACGGCCCCGACGGCCAGAAAGACGCCAAAAGGCAAACGCATCTTCCGGTCGCCTCGCCCCGTGGCCAGCAGCGCAAGCCCGACGACACTGCCCGAAAGCGAGGCCAGCAGGACCGTGACCAACACTCCCGAAGGGCCGAGGAAGGCGCCGACCATCGCGAGCATCTTGACGTCTCCCAGACCCATCCCCTCGTGCCCCGCGATCTTCTGGTAGAGGAAGGCGACCAGAAAGAGACCGCCGCCGCCGAGCAGGGCTCCCGCGAGCGAGGAGAGCAGCGTTGGGGTGCCGGAGAAAAACGAAAGAGCGATTCCGGCGCCAAGCCCCGTCAGCGTGATCTCGTTGGGAAGGATCTGGAACTCGGCGTCGATCACTGCCAGCGCGAGACAGGAGGAGGCCAGCCAGACGCCCCCCGCGAACTCGGGCCACTGCCGCGCGCGCCAGGCCACGAGCACCCAGAGGACGGCGTTTGCGAGCTCGAGCGCCGGATAGCGCGCGGGAATCGGCGCCCGGCAGGTTCGGCAGCGTCCGGCGAGCAGGATCCAGGAGAGCACGGGAATGTTGTCCCGGGGACGGATCGGCGCGCCGCACGCCGGGCAGTGGGAGGCGGGTGAGACCACCGATTCATCGCGAGGCAGGCGATGCACGAGCACATTCACGAAGCTGCCAACGAGAAGCCCAAACAAGCCGGCCGAAACAAGACCGAAGGCTCCGGTCGGAAGCAGAAAGGTCACAGCACCGACTCCCGGTTCACCGGCTCTCCCGCGAGCCACAGGCCGCCCAGCAGGAGCAGAGCCGCAACAGAGGCGGCGGCACCGGCATAAAACGAGACGGGGCGAAACCGAAAGACGACGCGGTGGGCTCCCTCCGGCAAGGCGACCGCGCGGAAGTAGCCGTCGGCGCGCAACAGCTCGGCGCGATGCCCATCGACCGCGACCGTCCAGCCCGGGTAATGAAGGTCGGTCAGCACGAGCAGACCCGCCGCGTCGCAAGCAACCTCCGCGACCACCCGCTCGGCCCGGTCTTCCACGATGCTCGCGACCACGAAGGCGCGCCGGCCTCTCGGAGAGGGGCGCGGCGCAGGTTCGCGGTCGAGCACGACCTCTTTGGCCCAGTCCCCGTCGCGCGCAACGACGCCGTCCCAGGCTCGATCCGCGTCCGGCTCCACGCGGTAGCCCGCGACAAAAGAGAGCCTTGGCCGGTAGGGGTTCAGCGGCGCCAGAAAAAAGTCCCCTGTTTTCCGCGACCCCAGACGCAGGGGCTGAAACGGTGTCCACAGCACGCGGGCGCTGACCGGACCGGCCGCGCGCTCGAGATCTCCCGCACCGTCGATCGAGGAAGCGATTCGGTCGGCGGCCGCAGTGGGCAACGGCGCGGCGGTGCGCACGGTGCGTACGCCGTCAAGCAGGTTCGTGTAGCCCTGAAGCGATTCCCGCTGACGCCGGAGCGTCTCGGCATCGAACCGCGTATCCCGCAGGACCCAGGGCACGAGGCTCGACATGGGCGGCGTCAGCACGCGACCGGGAAGCGACAGGAACGAGGCAAGGGCCTTCGGCGGACGCCGGAGCTCGACCTCGGGCGCGAAGCGAAGAATCGCGCGGCTGGCCAGACCAAGGCTTGCGACCAGGCAAAGGGCCGCGAAGCCTTCAAGCAGCGCCCCAATCCGCGGAGTCCGCCCCGCGCCGAGTGTCAGCAGAAGCAGGGCGCAGAGACCGGCCCCCGCGGTCCAGCGGATGTTTGCGGCCCCGCCAGAGAAAAAGAGCAGCGCGAGGCCGGCCGCACCGAGCAGAGGGAGGGCCAGTCCGTGCCGGGATCGGGGTCGGAAAAATCTCAGACTGTCCGCTCCCAACCCGGCCATCATCGAGAGACCGAAAGAAGTCAAGACCAGCGCCTTGGCCGGATACCGGACGCGGTCGAGCACCGGCAGCGCGCGTAGCCAGGACCCGGGTGGCCCGCTCATCGCCGTCGCGGCGCCCAGGGCCGCGAGCAGGACGAGCAGCCAGATCAGCCGGCGCCGCGGCCTCTCCACAAACGCGGCCGAGGCCGCAAAGAGAGCCAGAGGACCCAGATACACGGAAGGCAGATAGGAGGTGCCGCTCGAGTCTTGGGAGAGCCCCAGGGCCGAAGAGATCGCGGGCACCCCCACCGAACCGGCTTCTCGCTGAGCATCGGGAAGGGCGACGCGGCGGGAGGACCGCAGGGCCAGTTCGGAGGCTGGAAGAAGCGCCCAACCGGCCAGCGCGAGACCCAGGGCCGCGGCGGCGCCTGCGCGAGCCAGCGTTCGCCAACGCGAAGGCTGCGACCAGCCGGCCCGTGCAGGCATAGCTTCCCAGGCGAAGAGGGCCACGACCAGGAGCGTTGCGCCCGTCAGCTCCGGGCTGCCCGCCATGGCCTGGAGCCCCAGAAGAGCGGCCAGCGTCAGCCGCGCGGACCGCGAAGAGAGACCCGACCGCGAAAACGAAGCAATCGCCGGCAGATACGCCCAGGCCCCGAAGTGGTTCCAGTAAACCGAGAGCGAGGCCGCAAACCCGCAGCCTGCGTAGCTTGCGGCTCCCACGAGGGCCGCGGCGTCCGAGACGCCCTCTTCCTTGAGGAAACGGCGGGCCCCCCAGGCCGCGATCGCAAAGTGGGACAAAAGAAAGAGAGCTCCCGACAGCGCCGGAGAAGGGAAAAAGAAGAGGAGGTTCAGAGGATAGAAGACACCCGATTGCAGGTTGGCCAGCCACGGCTCCCCCATTCCCGAGAGCGGATTCCAGAGAGGAATCTCCCCGGCGCGGAGACGGTCGGCCGTGTAGAGCTTCAGGGGATAGAAAAAGTCCCCCTGGTCACGGAAGGAGGGAGCCTCGCGGGAGAAGACCGCCGGCCAGAGCCAGAGAAGCGCGGGAAGGAGCGCCGCCGCCGCGAGCAGTCCGGATGTCAGGCGGCGGCGCGCAGTCACATCGTCATTTTAGACGGTGCAGTGCTCGTTTGCCGTGCCGGGGTCTTCCCGGTCAGAGGAGGAGCCCCGGGTGGAAGGATTGGCTACTGCTGCGTGCCCTCAGGCCACTGGATGAAGTTGCCGTTGAAATAGATGATGTCGGCGTTGAAATCCGTGGTTGTGCCACAGTTGACTGCGGAATCGACCGCATTGTCTCGGGCGAGGCTTCGGATGTTGTACACCGATAGTCCCGCGTTGACGTTGAAAAGCATGAAGTGTCCCCATCCGTCCATCTTCGGAGGGTCCGCGATGTAGGTCGGTGTCAGCAGAGTGAAGGAGCCCACGCCCAGCGCCGAGCCGGCGGTCGTGAAGAGCCCCGAGGAGCAGGCGGCCGTTGGATACGTGGCGTTGTCCACGTCGTAGGCCTCGATCGCCGTGGCGAGCGCCCGTATGTCCGACATGGTCCGCTTCTGCTTGGCGCGCTGCACCGCGTTCAAGAGATTCGGAATCGCGATCGCGGCCAAAATCCCGATGATCGCGATGACGATCAAGAGCTCGATCAGCGTGAAACCGCCGGGCTTCCTTCTCATAATGAAAGCGGTCCCAGCCGATTTCGCCGGGACCGCTCTTGCCCTCTCAAGTCTCCAGAAGATGTGGCTACTGCTGCGTCCCTTCCGGCCACTGGATAAAGGTGCCGTTGGAGTAAACGATGTCGGCGTTGAAGTCCGTCGTTGTGCCACAGAAAACCGCCGCCGTCGCGTTGTCGCGAGCGCCGCTGGCGATGTTGTACGCCGTGCCGTTCAAACCCGTGCCGTAGTAATTGAAATGGCCCCATCCGTCTGAGACCGGCGGCTGCGCGA
>JBOGJN010000059.1:0-1504 GCA_050745445.1 Thermoanaerobaculia bacterium | reverse complement strand
TCCTCGTCGTCACCCCGGACATGCACCGCGTGCATCATTCGGCGCGGGGAGTCGAGACCAACACGAACTTCGGTTTCACGTTCCCCTGGTGGGACCACCTCTGTGGAACCTACCGGGCCCAACCCGCCGCAGGGCATGAGGCCATGACGGTGGGACTGACATGCTTCAGGGACCCGGAGTCTCTGCGTCTGGACAAGACTCTGCTCCAGCCGCTTCTCGAGGGCAACGGCCCCTACTCTCTGAGCGATCGTCATGCTGCGTGAGTCGCCGTGGGGTGGGTGCTCGCGTCGCTCGAACGCCGGCCGCTGACCGCGAGCGGGAGCCACAGAATGCCGAGACCCCCGATTCTGTCGAACAAGCACTACGCGGAGCCGTCGGTGTTCACCGCCGAAAACTTGCTTCGCGAGGCGAGACGCCAGAAATCCTTGGCGCGGACGCAGGTTCCGCGGATTTGCGTGCTCGACCCCGATGGGGATATCGTGCGCTGGCTCGTGGCCACGCGTCATGCCGAGCGCGATCCTGAGTGGCCGTGCTATCACACCGACCTGTGCAGCTTCGCGTGGGGCGATATGCGGCTCGGCGTTATCGGGTGCGCCGTGGGCGGATCTTTTGCCGTCCTGGTAGCCGAAGAGCTATTCGCCTCCGGTTGTGAATTACTCATCAGCGTGACATCGGCCGGACAGATCGCGGGGACCAAGGACCCGCCATACTTCGTTCTGATCGAGAAGGCGCTCCGGGATGAGGGAACCAGCTATCATGACCTTCCTCCAGGCGACTTCAGCTACATGGCGCCCGACTTACTGGCGACGCTCGAGGGCGTGCTTGCCGAGACGCCCGTGCCTATGTACCGCGGAGCCACGTGGACAACGGACGCCCCCTTTCGAGAAACCGCATGGGCAGTCGCGCGCTGCCGCGACCTCGCGATCACGGCCGTCGAGATGGAGGCCGCCGCTCTCTACGCATTTGCGGACGCAAGGCAGAAGCCGGTCGTGTGCCTGGCGCACGTGACGAATCAGATGGCACGCATCGAGGGCGATTTCGAAAAGGGGATCGCCGGCGGCAGTGAGGATGCCCTGCGGGTGGTCGGCCTCGTGGCCCGAGCATGGATGAGCCACCAAGCCACGTGAGACGATATGCGAGCCGCCGATGGGAAGATACCGAGCGGCTTGCCGGCATCTATTCATCCCACGCGCGTGGATATGCGGAGAGCTGGAGTCCCGTGATCCGCCCGATCGGTCGGCGCCTGCTTGAGGCCCTCGCTTGGGACGGAGCGAGGCGAGTGCTCGATCTAGGCACAGGGGCGGGGGTGCATTTGCCCGAGATCCGCCGCCGGGTGCCGGGGGCGTGCGTGGTGGGCGTGGATCGCTCGCCGGGGATGCTGGAGCTGGCGCGGCAGCACGGAGTCCCGCTCGTACTCATGGACGGGATCGACCTCGGGTTCCGGGACAGCTCGATCGACGTCGTCGTCATGGCCTTCGTCCTCTTCCACCTGGACGATCCGATC
>JBOGJN010000058.1:0-1899 GCA_050745445.1 Thermoanaerobaculia bacterium | reverse complement strand
CGATTCCGAGGGCGATCGAACCCTAATCGTTTATGGTCGAAGTCCGGGGCCTCGAGGACGTCGTCGCGGCCGACTCCTCCATCTGTTACATCGACGGCGATCGGGGCATCCTCTCCTACCGCGGCATCGACATCCACGAGCTCGCGGAGAAATCGAGCTTCGAGGAAGTCTGCTTCCTGCTCCGGGAGGGCCGGCTGCCAAAGAGAGAGGAGCTCGAGGGGATCCGAGCCGAGATCGGCCGGCAGCGGCCCCTGGATCGAGAGACACTCGAGCTGTTGTCTTCTCTCTCGCGCCGCTCCGCTCCGATGGATGCCCTTCGAACGGCCGTATCGGCCCTGGCTGACACGGATCCCGACACCCCGGATCAGGGCCTCGAAGGCAACCGCCGAAAGGCCGTGCGCCTGACCGCTCAGATCGCCACTGTCGTGGCCGCCTTTCACCGGCTGCGGCAGGGAAAGGCGGCCGTTCCGCCAGACCCGGGCCGAACGCACGCCGACGACTTCCTGCGGATGCTGAACGGCCAGACCGCCCGCTCGGCCGAGATCCATGCGTTGGACGTGGCGCTCGTGCTTCACGCCGACCACGAGTTCAACGCCTCGACGTTTGCCGCCCGCGTGACGGCGGCGACACTCGCGGACCTGCACTCCGCCGTGACTTCGGCCATCGCCACGCTCAAGGGGCCACTCCACGGCGGCGCCAACGAGGCGGTGATGCGGATGTTGACCGAGATCGGCACGCTTGACCGTGTGGACGACTACATCCACGGAAAGCTCGCCCGAAAAGAGAAAGTCATGGGCTTCGGACACCGTGTCTACACGACCGAAGACCCGCGCGCCACACACCTGCGCGCGATGTCGAAGCAGGTGGCCGAGTCCTCGGGGCAGACGCGCTGGTACGACATGTCCCGCCGGATCGAGCAGCTCATGAAGGAAGAGAAGGGCCTGAACTGCAACGTGGACTTCTACTCCGCCTCCGTCTACTTCATGCTCGGTATCCCGTCCGACCTCTTCACCTCTCTTTTTGCCGTCTCGCGCATCGCCGGCTGGACCGCGCATGTTCTGGAGCAGTACGCCAACAACCGCCTGATTCGCCCCCGCGCGGATTACGCCGGCCCGCCGTATCCCCAGCCCTATGTGCCGGTGGAGAAAAGATAGCTCTCAGTTTTCAGCTATCAGTTTTGAACCGATAACCGTGAACCGACAACTGAAAACTACCGTTGACATCTTGATGCTCTTTTTGTAGCATCATGATGTGCGCACAACCCTGACCCTCGAAGAAGACGTCGCGGCGAAGCTCAGGGCCGAGGTGCGGAAGTCCGGGCGGCCGCTCAAGCAGGTCGTCAACGAGGCGCTCCGCGAGGGGCTCGCGAAGCGTCCGGCCAAGGAGAAGATCCCGCCCTTCAAGGTCAAGGCGCGGCCGATGGGGCTTCGGCCCGGTTTGAGCTACGACTGCATCGGTGAGCTCCTCGAGCAAATCGAGGGCCCCCTCTACCGTTGACCCTCCTCGACGCGAACATTCTCCTTTACGCCTACGACCGGAGTGCCAAGGAGCACGACCGCGCCCGGAGCTGGCTCGAAGACGCATTGTCGAGTCCCCGTCCGGTACGGCTTGCCTGGGCGACAATTCTCGCTTTCCTCAGAATCGGTACGGATCCAAGGGCGCTGTTCGAGCCCTTGACGATGGCCGACGCAACCGCAATCGTCGGTGGCTGGCTCGCACAACCTCATGTCGCCCTTCTCGAGCCCGGCGATCGCCACTGGGAGATCCTTCAGTCGCTTCTGCAAGCCGGGCAGGCACGTAGCCGGCTCGTCATGGACGCTCACCTTGCCGCGCTGGCCATCGAGCACGGTGCGACACTCTGCACGAACGACCGCGACTTCGCGCGCTTCCCGAACCTGC
>JBOGJN010000057.1:0-6015 GCA_050745445.1 Thermoanaerobaculia bacterium | reverse complement strand
ACCCTGACTGGCCAGGCCGTCGAGAAGTGCTGTTGCATTCAGCAGGAAGACGGGAAGCTCTACTGCACTCTCGCGAAGAAGACGGTCGACCCCTGCTGCTGTAAAGCGGCAACGAAATAGGGAACTCAGGGCCGCGCCTCTGGTCGCACCTCGAGCGTCAGGGTGGTGAAGTGGCTCTCCCACTCGGCGCTCGGGCTGCCGGAGCGCCGGAGGTCGGTCCCCCTGAGCAGCCACCAGCCTACCCGGTCGAGCCTGAAGGTCTTGGCGTGCTTCGTATAGATCTCCCTCCAACTCTTCGAGCCGCTCTTCTCCCACTCGCGGCCCACAGTGTCCGCGGCACCGATCTCTTCGAGATACTCCTTGACCTCGTCGGGCTTCAACTCAATGTCTTTTCGCTTTGTTTCAACAAAGATGGTAGCGATTCCGCCTTGCGGCAGGCCGGCCAGAAGCCGCAGGGAATTCTTCTCCGGACGCATGTCGCGGATCTCGGTCGTCTTGCCGTTCAGCCGAAAAGACGCCCGCGCGATCCGGTCCCTGGGGATCGCGTACTCGAGCGCCGGAAAACTCATTCCGCTGGTCAGATCGAGAGCCAACGGCGAGCCCGACGGAACGGCGGCGGCCCGTGGCATCACCCACGTGTCGTGCGCGAGAACGGGAAGAGCGGACCAGAACAGGAAAAGACTTACAGAGGCCAGTCGCAAGGGTTTCCCGTTGATGAAGCTGGATTCGCGATGTCGGGAGTTCATGAGACCTCCTTCTCTAGTCTCCACGTACCAATTCAGCGCCCTTCCTTGGCCGGCCCGAGCCGCACCTCAGTCGCGACTCCGTCCTTTCCGCGATGCACGACGACGCGGGCACCGACGGTGACGTCGGTCGCGGCCGCCCCGGCCTTTCCCTTGAAGTACTTGGTCGAGCTATTGATTGGGACAGAGACGGGCTGTCCGTCCTGGGTCTTCACCTCGATGTGAGCCGAGTCCACCGCGGTGACCGTTCCCATGACGTGGGAGCCGGTGCCATGAGCGAGCAGGATCTGCGGAACGACCAGGATCGAAATGGCAACGACAAAGGTGGTGAGTTTTCTCATGGTCTTCTCCTTTTCAATTCAGTGATGCCGCTGTTTCGGCGGCGACGGCGTCGTCACGTCCGCGCCTTGCAGGAACTTGTTCGCTTCCTCCTCCTCCTCCATCTCTGCCCGGCTCATCGGATTCATCGCCTTCATCTCTTCGATCTCCTGCGCCGTGAGCTGCGGCAGATGACGGATGAACCGGACGAGTTTCCAGGAATCGCGATCGGCCTCGGGCGAGCCGTCGCCCCACGCGGGCATCCCCGTGAATCGGACCCCGTTCTTGATTATGTAGAACAGCTCGCCGTCGGAGAGGCGCTGAGTATCTCGACCGGTCATGTCGGGGGCCTTGGGATAGAGGTTCTGTCCGATCTCCGTTTGCCCTTTCCCATCGTTGCTGTGACAGGAGGAGCAGTGGTCGGCGAAGTGGGCCATCGCCTCGTTCAAGACTTCGGGGCTGGCGGGCTCGGGGTTGCGAAGATTTCGAGCGCCGCGGGGGATCGCCAGGTGGCGCAGGCGGCGGGCGACGAAGACCTCCGCTGCGCGCGGCTGGCGGCGGCTGCTCAGCCCGTGGTTGAGAAAGTCGGCGAGCAACAGCAGACTTCCGAGAATGGCGAGGCCAAGAACGACCAATCCGACCCGTGTGCCTCTCTTCATGATCTGCTCACTGTCCGTCCGGTTTCCGCGGTGTCGGGGTCTTCGAGGGCTGGGCCGGTCCCTTCGATGACGCCGTGTCCATTTCGTTCATCTTGGAGTGGTCCATGGCTCCCGTGCCGTTAGGCGTCGGCGAGGCGGGCGGGCTCATCGAATGGCCCATCTTCGAGCGGTCCATGGTTTCCATACCCGGCGAAGAGCCTGGTTTTGCCGTCTCGGAGGATTTCGCTTCAGTGGCCACGGCGCTGACGCAGAGCAATTGATGCGTCTTCAGCTCCGCGAGCGCCTGCTGCAGATCGTCCATGGCGGCGCGCATGCGCGCGGGGTTGTTCGTCTGTCTCGATTCCTCGAGCCTCCGATTGATGCGGTCGACGATTTGGAGGCCTTCTCGGGCGTGCTCGGCGCAGGCCCCGCCCGCGCCCGCCGCTGCGCCCGGCATCCGGTGCCCCTCGTGTTGCGCGATAACGGCGGGGGTGGTCATGATCGCGACCAGGAACCCGGCCGCGATCGAAACATTCAGTCTCATCGCTTTCTCCTTTCGCATCGCTCCTCCCGCTACTCCTTGCCCGCCGGCCGAACCGCCAGTGGCAGCTCCCCGGAACGGACTGCCCCCGGCAGCTCGCCGGTTCGGATCCCTGTATCGAGTTGGCCGGGTACCGGAGGCGCCTCGAGGCCATCCACGAGAAGGAATCCCTGAATCTGCAGCGCTGCCCGCTGTGCGTCCTCGAGAGACCGGAGGTACCGTTCGGTCGTCTGGAAGAGCGTTCTCTGGGCGATTAGGACCTGTGGATAGGCCGCCCCCATCTCCCGAAAGCGATCGATGTACAGGCGATAGGCCTGTTCGGCGCGCGGGATGATCTCGGACCTGTATTCGTCGGCCGAGCGAAGGGACGTCAGATAGACCTCGAAGACGCCTGAGAGTTGGCCCCGTAGAGCGAGTTCAGTTCGCCTGATCTCGGCCCGAGCGCGGGAGAGCTGCGCTTCCGCGGCCGCGCGATTCCCTTGGTTCCGGTTGAAGATCGGTATGGAGATGCCCGCTTCGACGAAGGCCTCCCAACCGACCGGGCGTCCGGTCTCCGGGAGAAGCTCCCGATCGTAATGCGAGCCCGCTTTCAAGAAGAGATCGGGGAATGTCTCCCGGTTGGCTCTCTTGACCACCGCTTCCGCGCGCTCGATCTTCTCCCTGGCCGCGTGGATCTGCGGGCTGTCCTTCATCAGTTTCTCTACCGCGGCCTCTCGGTCGAGTTCGGGGACGGCGAGTTCTTCCACCCCGGCGAGCGGTTGCGGCTTCAGGCCGGGCTCTCCGACCATGACTGCAAGACCAAGCCAGTTATGGAACTCTTCGTTGCGAGCGGTGACGAGGGCGAGCCCCGCCTCGCGCGCCTCGATCTCGGACTCCAGCAGGTCTGGGCGATCCGCCGCGCCGGTGTTGAAGAGTTGACGGGAGATGTCGACAGCCTCGTTGGAGAGCTGGGCCAGACGCTCCCGCACGCGGACGCGCCGGGCTGCGATCAGGGCCTCGTAATAGAGAGAGCGCACGCTGTTGATGACGCGCAGGCGCTGCGCCTCGAGATTCGCTTCGGCCTCCCGCACTTCCCGCTGGAAGACGTCGCGAGACAGGCCGAGCTTCCCGCCGAGCGGGATTGTCTGTTCGACGAAGAAGCCGTTCTTTCCCCGCCGTTCATTTCCCCGAAGAGAAAGTTCGTCGCCCGAGTAGCCGACAGTCGGGTTCGGAAGGAGCCCTGCCTGTCTGGCGCGTCCCATCGCGGCCTCGACTTCGGCTGTCGCCTGGAGAAGCGTCGGGTTCTTTTCCAAGGCCATTCGCTCGAGATCCGCGAGCGTCAGCGCCGGCTCGGCGCCCGCTTGGGCCTGGCCTCGAACTGACACCGGGAGGAGCAACAGAAGAGCCAGCGCCGGAAATGGAGCTCTCTTCATGACGTGGCCTCCTTCGTTTGAACCCTGAGCTTCTGAATGTGGTCGTACGTCTCGGGCTTCAGGACGCGGACGAGCGTCATCATCCCCATCATTCCTCCGGTCCACGACGGCCGCAGGCCCCAGGTCTCGGGTTTGGCGACCTTCTCGTCCATCACCATGAACATGTCTTGCGGGTAGCCGGGGACTTGCCGCGCGTTGGGAGCGACCGGGGCGAGATCCCTTTCTCCGGAGCCGTGCTGCATCCCGGGCATGGCGGAGTCATGCGCCATTCCGTCCTGACCGGCGAGATTCGTCACGGGCTTCTCGAACTCCGAGCCCGTGCCAATCGTTCGCCCGAGGCTTGGTCCGTTGCGCTCCGAAAGGGCGTGACCTCCGCGGATGATCCCCATTCCCTCTTGCATACTGAGGCCGGTGTGGAGGCCGCTGCCGACATGAGCCATCGGCCCAACCATCGAGACCATCTGATTCATCATGTGGTGCGGTAGATGGCAGTGCAGCATCCAGTCGCCCGGGTAGATCGCATCGAACTCGACCGCCCGCGCCTGCGCTACGCCGAGCAGCACCGTGTTGCCCGGCTCCCACGCCGCTTTCGGGATGCGGCCTCCCTCCGTCATCGTCGTGTAGAACGTGTTCCCGTGTAGGTGCATCGGGTGGTGATCCATTCCGAGGTTCACCATGCGAATCCGGACTCGTTCGCCAAGTTTGACGAGCAGCGGCGTCGTCGCCGGTCCGGCCTTTCCGTTGATCGTCAGCCAGTTGAATTCCATCGAGAGCGTGTTAGGGACCGTGTTGTTCGGCAGAATCGCCCACTCCTGGACGATCAGCCCGAAGTCCCGGTCCACGCGCGGGCGGTAGGGCTCCCGCGGATGCATGATGAAGAGGCCGATCATTCCCATCATTTCCTGCATCGCCATGTGGGAGTGGTAGAAGAAGGTCCCGTGTTGGTGGAGCGTGAATTCGTAGACGAACTTCCCGCCCGGAGGGATCGGGTCCTGCGAGATCCCCGGCACGCCGTCCATCTCGATGGGGACTTCGAAGCCGTGCCAGTGCATCGAGAAAACTTCCGGGAGCCGGTTCTCGACCACGAAGCGGACGCGGTCCCCCTGGTTCACTTCGATCGTCGGACCCGGCATGCTGCCGTTGAAGCCCCAGACGTCGACTTTTCGCCCGGGCAGAAACTCGGCGCGGACGGGCTCGGCAACGATGTGAAAGACCTTGACGCCGTTCTCCATCCGCCACGGCATCTTGGGAAGGTCCGGTGTCTCGACGGGAACGATTCCGGCGCGGGACCGCCACACTCGACCCAGGAGGTCGCCGGGCCGCCCGGGCGCCTCCGGGTCCGCGGAATGGTCATGCTGGGCGTAGGCCTTTCCCGCTGTTGCGAGGCCCGCCGAAGCCAGCAGGGCCTGCAGCAAGTTTCTTCGGTCAAAAACCATGGTTCTCACTCTCCTTCCGCGCGAACATGAGCTTCGGCTGCCCGCGCGAAGTGCGGGCAAATCGGCAAGTACGCAGGTTACGGAAGGTGAGGCTAGAGTCGCAGGACGGAGGAACTTCGGGTGGCAGGTCCACGGGTCAGGCCGGCGGGCGGAATACGGGTCGGGGCGCTGTCCGCGGCCACGGGGGCCGCTCCAAACACTTCCGGCATGACTCCGGTCGGGAGTGCCCGCTTGAGTGTGGGGGCGGTTGCCTTCGCGGCGGCGAAAACGACGTCCGGACGCCCATGACCGCCGCAGCTGCCTCGGTGGAGCGGCTCACCCTGGAGCGCTGGTTGCGAGCCGGCCACAACGGTGCTTCTCGCGGGGTGGTCGGCGGGACAGCACGATGCCCCAACGGAGGCCGAGGATTGATGATCAGACTGGAAGAAGCAGATGATCTGGCACGTGGGGAGCACGCCCGGCAGTGCGGCAAACATCAGGATGAGCGGGGCGACCGGGCAGCGCCGCGCGGACATAGGAGTTGGATGGTATCGCAAGGTTCGGCCTTGACAGAGGCCACGTCAAGAAACCAGTTGATCTCGATGTTTATTTCTCGGACTCTGGCGACGCTGGCGGGGCCTGCTCGAGTGCCTCTCCTCGGAGAATCAGAGCGCGGGTGAAACTCACGGGTGGGTCAACCGTGTCTGTCTCCGCCGCCTTAGTCGCGGCTACTTTTCTCCTGCTCCTAGCGCTCGAGAGCTGGCGGCCGCTTCGCAAGTCAGTCTCCTCGAAGCTGGACCGCGCGGCGAGGAACTTGATGATGGGGGGCATTTCGCTTGCCTTCCTGAATCTGCTCCAGGCTCCTGTCCTTGGTCCCTTCGCGCGCTGGGCGCAAGGACACCGCGTTGGCTTTCTGAATCTGATGCCGCTTGCGCCGGTGGCCCGGAT
>JBOGJN010000056.1:0-1679 GCA_050745445.1 Thermoanaerobaculia bacterium | reverse complement strand
CGGCGACCGAGGCTCCCGCGGCGCCTCCGAACTGGTTCAAGTTGGTGTAGTTCGCATACCAGGTGTAGCTCGGAAAAGCGTCCCCAAGAAGGAAGACCTTCGAGCTGAAGGGCACGATCAGCTTGGTGCCGACGCTCACCGTCGCTGTCCAGTCGCCAAGCGGATTCGTCGACGAGCCAAATACATTGCTGTTATACCCCGTGTTCGACAACTCGAAACCGGGAAGGAAGCGGAGCGGTCCGAGCCTGAGACGACTCTTCTCCATGTCGGCCTTTAGCTGCTCCTGCGCAGGGACTGTTCGGTCTCTCGGGACCGTGTCCGACGTCAGCTGTGCTCCGACTCTCAGCGGCAGAACAAACCCTGCGAAGACGAAAACGAGCCTGCGATAAGCCATACCGGACCCTTAATCGGTGAGAGCCTTTTCGGTGCCGCCGGCGGCTCCCGAGCTCTGCGTCGGCCGCCGCTGGCGCTGCTCTTGGAGCTTCTGCCGAGCGCGGGCGACGTCGCTCCGAGCCAGGAGCTTCTCCGGAATGAGCTTGACGGTCTCCTCGGCCCGGGCCAAATCACCCCTCTCGACCAGGCAAACGAAGCGGTCCGCCTGGAGCTCAGGATGGGCCTTCCACTCGCCCGGCGGCAAGGCCGCAAGGTCTCCCAGAGCGCCCTCGCAGTCCCGGCGCTGCGCCCGGGCATGGGCACGGAGAGCGAGAGCTTGGGCGCTTGCGCGGTCCAGTTCCAGCGCCTTCTCCGCCCACCGGGTGACATCCTTCCAGTCCTCGCGTTCCGCGGCTTCGCGGGCAAGAGCGAGGGGCCAGACCGCGTTGCCCGGCTCGCGCCGGAATGCCGCCTCGAGCGCATGCCGGCGCTCCTTCGGGGGTAGCTTCAAGATCTTCTGTTCCTCCGTCTCGACGAGTCCGGCCAGCGCGGGCAGCGACAGGAGCGCCGACGGCGGCACACGGCGCAGCAACAAGGACTCAAACTCTTTCCGGACCTCCGGCTCCAACTGAACCTGCGCGTACGGGCGGAATCGGCGCTCCACTTCCAGGAATCGCAGCACCGTCGCATCCGCCTCCGCCGACTGGCCCGCCGCCGCTTGCGCCAGGCAGAGCCGCGCCAGGCTCTCTGAGAGAAGCACGGGTCTATCCAGAAAGCCGAAGCTCGCGATCCGGAGCTCGTCCACGGCCTGCAGGAAGAGCTTCCCGCGGAATGCCTCCTGCCCGGCGCGCAGGCGCGTCTCGTAAAAATCCTCGCTTCGCCCGCGCGAGACCAGTGTCATCATCAGGCCGAGGAGGAGAAGGACGACTCGGTGGCGGTTCTTCATCGTTCAGTCATAGCGTTCAGCCCCGTCACAGCGAACAGCATCGCCAGGCGGGGCACTGTCCAGTTTCTGTCGCTCCGCAAGGAAGCCTTAGCACGCTTTTCCCCTGTAAGCCTAGTAAGTTACCACGAATCGACGGGGAGAAGCCGTTGAGTCTCGAGACGTCGGCGCAGATTCTGGACGGGCTCGCGGTCGCGCAGAGAATCAAGGAAGAAGCGCGGATCTCCGCCGCCGAACTTGCGCGCCGGGGAGCGCGCCCGCGCCTGCGCGTCATCCTGCTCGGCAACACCCCTGCTTCCGAGACGTACGTGGCCTCCAAGACCAGGGCCGCGCGGGAGTGTGGCTGTCTGGCCGAGACGATCCG